>DATKMG010000781.1:0-10594 GCA_035541995.1 Terriglobia bacterium | reverse complement strand
ACAAATACTCGGAGGAGTTAGGGCGGCCAAAATGTTACTTTAGTACCAGTGCAATGCGGCGGCTCCTCGATTATCATTGGCCTGGGAACATTCGCCAGTTAGAAAACGCCGTTCGCAACATCGTAGCGCTAGGTGACGAGGGATTGGCCCTGGGGGAATTGGAGATGACTGGGGAGAACCCAGGCGGGCGTGCATCTGTGCCCCCGAGCTATTCTCTTAAGGAGGCAGCAAGGGCGGCGTCGCAGCAAGCGGAGCGCGAGCTGATTCTAAAGGCTCTGCAGCGGACGCGGTGGAACCGCAAGCGGGCGGCACAGGAACTGCGCATCAGTTACAAGGCTTTGCTTTACAAACTGAAGCAAATAGGGATGGATGATTCCCATTCCACAGGACACGACCTATGAAAAATATTGGCGCTCTTGCTGTAACGATTCTGTTGACCGTGGTTTGCGCGGCTGTTTTTGCAAGGCCGCAAAAGGCAGCGCCGCCGGCCTCGCCGAGTGGGACTCAGACCTCGTCCGAGGCGGCCTATGTCATCGGACCTGAAGACGTATTGGATATAAGTGTCTGGAGGGAGCCAACTGTGTCACGTTCAGTTCCCGTGCGGCTCGACGGAAAGATCTCGCTTCCTCTCTTGAATGACATTCAGGCGTCCGGTTTAACCCCCATGCAGCTTGCCGACACGATATCCGAGAAGCTCAAGAAGTTCTTTACCAACCCGCAAGTGACGGTCACCGTAACGGCCATTAACAGCCAAAATGTTTTTGCCGTGGGTGAAGTGATGCGCCCTGGCCCAATTCGCATGCTTCCGGGTATGACGGCTCTCCAAGCGATTGCCTCAGCGGGGGGACTTACACAATTCGCCAATCAGAAACGTGCTTACGTTCTCAGGCACGAAGGTGGGAAAGACGTTCATTACCCCATAAACTACAAGGAACTCCTGCGCGGTGATATGCGGGGGAACATCGTTTTGAAGGTTGGAGATACCATCGTCGTCCCATAGGCACCCATGCTGCTCATAAAGAAACTCTGGCTAATCGTGGCGCTCCTGGGCTGGGGGGCGGTATTCCCCGGGATAATCTGTGCGGCACAAGGGGACGCGCAGGCCGGCAATCCTCCGGCCACCACCCCTTCTGGCACGGTGAGTGGATCCGGGCAGACCACCTCCAATCAGCCCAGCGTGAGTGGCAATCCAGGGACACCGACGAGCAGCATGATGGCGCCTCTTACCGGGGCGTTTGTCCTTACACCCGGGATTCCCGGCGTCGCGAACAGCTATGTTGTGCCGACCTTTGGATATACGGGATACGCCGATACCAACCCGACCGGGTACTCGTCAGGTGCAGGTGGTGGGGTCGCGCTGCAGAGTACCTATAACGGCAGCCTGGACTTGCAGTTGATCCAGAGGCACGCCCAATTCAATCTCAAATACGCGGGCGGAGCCTTCTTTTACAGCGACCAACTTTCGAACGCTACTATCCCAACAACGCCCTTCGGTACGTTTCAACAATTGGGCGTTTTCGAACAGGTGAATACAAGGCATTGGAAATGGACGCTGGGTGACGAGTTCATGTACCTGCCCGAGATGCCAAACGGCTTTTTCGGCTTTGGCGGTCTCTCAAGTTTCGGGAGTGGAATGGGAGGCTCAGCAATGTCCTATTCTCCCTCCTGGGGTTCTGCCTTCAGCCCGACCCAAGCCATCCTGACGGGGCAGGCGAATAGAATAAGTAACTCAGCCTTGACGCAACTCGAATACGACCCGAGCGCACGGTCCTCATTCACCGCCACGGCGTCCTATGGGACCCTGCAGTTTCTCGAGCCTGGTTTTATTGATAACCGGTATTGGGTCATCAATGCCGGGTACAACTACCGGATCAGTTCGAAGGACGAAATTGGGATTTCCTACGCCCATTACTACTTCAAATACAACGGCTCATTTGAAGGGGTACTCAATCGTGGTTTCTCGGTATTGTACGGTCATCAGATTACCGGCCGGCTCTCCCTGCAGTTATCCCTTTCTCCCCTCGTCAATCAGATTGCGCAGCCGCTAGGGGGAGCTTCAACGAAGGCTTTTGTCGGGACGTATGACTCGCTTCAATACAAGGCTGCCAAGTGGGATGCGGCGGTGTCATTCGACCGGATGACTCAAGGGGGCTCCGGCGTTGTCGCCGGGGCGGAAACGGACTGGCTTAGTGGAAATTTCGGTTGGCAACTTTCCCGCAAGATTCGCGCCACATTGCATGGTTCGCACTCTTACACCCAATCGCTCGAGGAAGAGTCATCGCAAGTCTCCCGGTCGAAGTTTGAATACTGGCAGGCGGGATTTGAACTCACTAGGGAATTCGGGCGCCACATCAGCATGTATGTGAATTACTACTTTCAACGGCAGACCTCCAATACCGCGGTATGCAACGGGACGAATTGCTCGGACCACACTCTGCGGCAAGTCGGCGGCGTGGGCATTAATTGGCACACCCAGCCCATACGGATTGACTGAGCGTGAGAGGAACGCCCTAACCGGGAGAAGCAAGGGAGCCTGATGATAGGACATCGACAAATCAGCGGGGAAGATTACGCGGCCATCTGGCGACGCAGGCGTCTCTTGATCCTGCTGCCCACCATCCTCGGCCCCTTTATCCTCTTCGGCATTTCGTTAGTACTGCCGAGCAAATACCGGTCGGAGACGCTGGTAATTATTCAGCGCCAGAAGATCCCCAATGCGCTCGTCCAGCCGATCATTACCGATGATTTGAATGCACGCGTCGCAAGCCTGGAGGAACAGGTCCTGAGCCGCACCCGCCTCGAGCCTCTCATCAAGCGCTACGACGTTTTCAAGGGGGATGCCGACCAGCCGACAGAGGTTTTGGTGGACCGGCTGAGGAAGAGCATTGAGTTGACGCCGGTTAAACCCATCGTCCGCTCGCGGGACGAGACGCTCCCCGGGTTTACGATTGGCGTAACCCTGTCGACCGCCCCGGTAGCCCAACACGTATGTGCCGAGATTACCTCGATGTTTGTTGAGGAGGACCTCAGACAACGCGAACAGAGCAGCCAGGGCGCCACCAGCTTCTTTGCCTCCCAATTGGATGAAGCCAAGCGGCATCTCGATGAGGAAGACGCGAAGCTGGCCCAGTTCAAGCGCCAGAACTTTAATGAGCTTCCCGATTCCGGGGCAGCCAACCTCAATCTGCTCACCACCCTCAACGGCCAATTCGAGGCTGCCACGCAAGCGCTCAGCCGCGCCCAACAGGACAAGACCTACACGGAATCGCTCCTGGCCCAGCAGGTGGCAACCTGGAAAGCCCTCCAGGATGGCGGATTTGAAAAGCCTCAACCCCAGACGCTGGAGCAACAACTCACGGTGATGCAGACCAATCTCGCCGAACTCGAGACACAGTACACGCCCGATCACCCGGATATCGTCCGGTTGAAGGCAGATATTGCGCAGTTGAAAAAGAAGATTCAGGACGCGAAGGCCGCGCCGACCACCAAGGATGAGGCCACAATCGCAAAGCCTTCCCTTGGCGAGCCTCCCCAAATCCAACAATTGCGCAGCCAACTTCGCGCCTACGATGAAGCCATCCGCAACCAGACGAAGGAACAGCAGCGCTTGCAAGCGCAAATCCAGTCCATCCAATCTCGAATCCAGATGACGCCGGTCGTCGAGCAACAATACAAGGAGATCACCCGCGATCATCAGATGGCCCAGGACTTCTATAACGAACTGCTGAAGAAAAAGAACGAATCAGCGATGGCGACCGATCTCGAGCAACGCCAGCAGGGAGAACAGTTCGTCGTGATGGACCCTGCGAACATGCCCGAAGAACCCTCCTTCCCCAACCGTCCCCTCTTCGCCCTGGGCGGGTTAGGTGGGGGGCTGGGATTAGGACTGGCCCTGGCCTGGTTGATGGAGATGCGGGATAAAACACTCTACACCGATAAAGATGTTGAGGCCTGCCTTGGCCTGCCGACTTTAGCCCGAGTTCCCACTCTCTTTTCGGGCGATAAGAAGCAGAAGCTACAGGTCTCCAGAGATAGCAATCTCAGTCTTTCTGAAGCCGGCTCGAAAGGCATCTGAGGATGTACAAAGCGTTCTTTGGACTGAAGGAAAACCCGTTCAACGTCAATCCCGATCCCCGTTTCCTGTTCAGGACGCGAGAGATGGATGAAGCTTTGGCCTGCCTGACCTATGGGATCCAACGCCGGAGGGGCTTCATCCTGCTCACCGGCGAAGTTGGGACGGGAAAGACGACTCTCCTGAACAAACTGATGGAGTGGCTGCGAGGCGAACGTGTCGCCACGGCCTTTATCTTCAATCCCAGGCTCACGGTGAACCAATTCCTCAATTTCGCCATGGCAGATTTCGGAATTTCCTGCGCTTCCACAATGAAAAGCCAAGTCCTCTTGCAACTCAATCAATGGCTCCTGGAACGGTATCGCGCCGGCGAAACTGCCGTGCTTGTGGTGGATGAAGCGCAGAACCTTTCGCCGGAACTTTTGGAAGAGATTCGCTTGTTGACCAATCTCGAGACCGCCACGGAAAAGCTACTTCAGATCGTCCTCTCCGGCCAGCCGGAGCTGGAGCAGATTTTGAAACAGCCTTCCCTCCGCCAGCTCCGGCAACGTATCACCCTTCGGTCCAAGATGGTGCCCTTGTCCCTGAAGGATACTCACGGGTACATTGCCGAGCGCCTGCGCGTCGCCGGCAGCAACGGTGAGTCCATCTTCGGGGACGAGGCGATTGAGGCGGTATTTCGCTATTCGTCCGGTATTCCGCGGTTGATTAACCTCTTGTGTGAGCACGCACTGATCTCGGCCTTCGCGGACGGGACACGGCCGGTGTCTGCCGGTATTATCGAAACTGTGGCTGAGGAATTCGAACTTAGCCATTCCCCCGTTGCGGGCGTGCCGCCGGCAAAGGGGGCGAACTCGGCCGCCCACGTGGTCAATTCCCTTCAAAACCTTGGGCAAGTCATGGACCGGATGCGAAAAGGAGAGTAGACGGAGCTTCCCGGCAAGGTCAGGCACTAAATATATGAGCCGAATACACGATGCGTTGAAGAAAGCCGAACAAGAAAGGCTCGCTCAGGGGTTGCCACCCGAGACAACGAGGGTCGAAACCCCGCCAGCGCCGGAGCCAGCTCGCCCCGAGCTTGTGCCCGTGCCTTCGAATGGCGATGCCGTGGCGACGGAAAAGTCCCCGGCCAAACCCAAGGAGAGTCCGGTTGAGACCCTGCTCGCCACCTGCCAGTGCCGCGATACGAAGGCGGGCAGCGGGATTCAACCGGAATCGGACGCCCATCGCGATCCCTTGGTTTCTGAGGAGTTTCGATCCTTGCGGTCCCTTCTCTACCTGACACGCAAACGCCAGGCGCTGCGAAAGCTTCTGATTACTAGCCCTCTTCCCAAAGAGGGGAAGACCTTCCTGGCTGCCAATCTGGCCCAGACATTTGCACGCCAAAGCGGCTCGCGGGTGCTTTTGATTGACTGCGATTTGCGCATCTCAGCCCTTCACAAAATACTCGGGGTCCCACAATCTCCAGGCCTGTCCGAGTATCTTTCGGGAGCAGTTGAACTGGGAAGTGCTCTGCAGCGAGGCGCGCCGGATAACCTCTTCTTCATGACCGGCGGGGAGCGATCTGCAAACCCCACGGAACTGCTGGGGAATGGCCGCTTTGAACAAATCATGAACCGGATTGGGCCGGCCTTCGATTGGATCATTCTGGACTCGCCCCCCGCGGTTCCTGTATCTGACTCCAGACTTCTGGCGCAGTTTTGCGATGGAGTGCTTATGTTGGTCCAGGCTGGTGTTACGCCCTTCGACATGGCGCAGAAGGCCTGCCAGGAGTTTCCCAAGAGCCAGCTTCTAGGGGTAGTCCTTAACCGCGCGCAAACACATTCCGCCGGCAGTTATCAGCATTACTACAGTGAGCGTGGGCAGGAGAAACTGTGACGAAAAGTCCGTTTTTGGGCAATGACACCGTGTTCGAGAAAGAGGATATTAAGGGCGCAAATGTTTGCAAATCTTTGCAAGCATCGGGGCCCCTCGAGGTCCTGCCGCCAAAAGGCCTTCGTGAAACCATAAATTGGACGATAATCACATTTAAAAACAATAAGATAGGTCGAGGAACTTATTGGAGCAATTGTAGGGCTTTGGCCCATGGCTTGCTCTTTAGACCTGCAAATAGACATGGGCGATATAAGATTGAAGGTGCACAATTCGGTAGCTGCGACGGGACATCTTCCCTCACCAATGAACGGCTGGGTTCTCCAGACCGCGAAATCGTTGAGTCCCTGCGAGTCAATCCGATTGCCGTTAAATCGAGACAAAAAGGGATGTGGTCCCAACGGGTGGAACGCCACTTGTCATGGGCGCGCAACAATTGTGTCACGGGGTCGAGTAACGAGCCCCTTTAACATAGCCGGATTGGTGCTTCCCGAAAGCAATAGAAGAGGGTCAGTCGGCTTACAAAGATTGTACCTGTAAGTCACAGGGCGGAGCTTTACGGTGTACATTCCCGTTGCCTTTGAAGCCGTCTTGGCCGGGCGCCCATCTGACCGCAGGCCGTAACGAATTGGTCGCGCGGGGGATATGACATCCGCCTCCGCTGCTTAGAGACGGAGAAACGAGTTTATGAGCCTTAGCAGTGAACCCTTGGTGACGTTGGCGCTCGATCTGAAATCGAGAATGAGGCGGCGGCCCTCAATTGAAGAGGAGTTGTCGCGAACCACTGTGGCCCGGCATTGCGGAATTACCCCTGAGGCATCGTTCAAGCGCTTTCTCTCTCTGGAGCAGAAGCGAACCGAGCGGTCAAGGAAACCTTTCCTGCTGATGTTGCTGGACGCGGAGAAGCTCTTCCAGATGACCCCCCGCGAAAAGGCCTTGCAGAGAATACTCGGGGCTCTTTCGAATTCCGTGCGGGAAACTGATACAACGGGGTGGTTCAGGGAGAATTTTGTAGTCGGGGTTATCTTCACGGAGGTCAATTCTCCCGAAGATGCTGCCACTCCCGCTGCCATCCTGCGCAGGGTCGTCACCGAATTACGCAAATCGCTGAGTTCGGAAGAAGTGGATTGCATCGATGTCAAGCTCCATGTCTTTCCCCACGAGTGGGATGAGAAGGATCCGGGGCCTCCCACCAAGTTGGACATTTATCCGGACCTGTCCGAGCGCAGGAATTCCCGGAAGGCGGCCCTCCTCTTGAAACGGGCGATTGACATTTCCGGAAGCCTGATCGGACTGCTTCTCCTCTCCCCGTTATTTGCCGTGATCGCGGCCCTTATCAAACTGACTTCCGAAGGCCCCGTGTTTTTCCGGCAGACAAGAGTGGGGCAATTCGGGAAGAAGTTTACGTTCTACAAGTTCCGGACCATGTGCGTCAGTAGTGATCCGACGATCCACAAGGAATACGTTAAGCGATTTATATCGGGGAAAGCCCGCCCCAAGCATGGTGATGAGTGCCCTCCTCCGGCCTACAAAATAGTCGACGATCCCAGGGTGACCCGCATCGGAAAGTACCTGCGCCGCGGTAGCCTGGATGAGTTCCCCCAGTTGTTCAACGTCCTCAGGGGCGATATGTCTCTGGTTGGGCCGCGCCCTCCCCTCCCCTATGAATGTGATGAATATGACCTTTGGCACAGGCGGCGGGTATTGGAAGCCAGGCCCGGCATAACCGGCCTATGGCAGGTACTGGGGCGAAGCCGGACGCAGTTCGATGACATGGTCCGTTTGGATTTACGTTATGCCAGGTCATGGTCCCTGTGGCTTGATCTGAAGATCTTGTTGAAGACTCCCCGTGCGGTTTTTTCCGGTGAAGGCGCGTACTGAGGCGCCCGAGAGGCTTCTGCCCAGCTGCTTGCTCATTCGTTAAGTCAAATTCTCTCTTAAGCTCACATCCTTCGATTACTGCGGACAATCCCCGGCTCTCTGGTATTGGCCCCGTGATGTAGTGTTGCCTATCCACGGTTGGAACCAGATGGGATGTTCAGGAGGCAGTTCATGATCAACATCGGTGTTGTTGGATTTGGCTACTGGGGGCCGAATGTCGTTCGGAACTTCCAGGGGCTGCCGGGCTGCCAGGTGGTGGCAATATGTGATCTGACCGCCAACTCCCAGAAGCGGGCGAGGCAGCTCTACCCATTGGTCAAGGTGACGGGCGACCCCTGTGAAATCCTGACCTCGAAAGAAATCGACGTCGTGGCCGTCGTCACTCCGGTGTGGACACATTATGACCTGGCGAAGAAGGCGCTGGAGAACGGCAAGCATATCTTTGTGGAAAAGCCCTTCACGTCAAATTCGGCTCAGGCCGAAGAGTTGGTGGAATTGGCCGAGAAAAAGCACCTCAAAATAATGGTGGATCATACCTTCCTTTTCACCGGAGCCGTCAGGAAGATCCGGGAACTCATTGACGAGGGGGTCCTGGGCCAGCTTTACTACTACGATTCTACGCGGGTGAATCTGGGGTTATTCCAACACGACGTCAACGTCGTATGGGACCTCGCTCCTCACGACTTGTCCATCATGGACTACATCATAAAGCTGAAGGCCCAGGCGCTGGTGGCGACCGGTGAGGGTCATTTGAATGGCCATGAGGATGTCGCTTACGTCACCGTCTATTTTCCCGACAAAATCATTGCTCATATCAACGTTAACTGGCTTTCGCCGGTAAAGGTCAGGACTACGTTGATCGGTGGCGAGAAAAAGATGCTCGTGTGGAATGATCTCGAGGCGGATGAAAAGCTGAAGGTTTATGACCGGGGGGTCAAGCTGGGCAACGGCAACAACAGCGGCGTTTATGAGTTGCTCGTGAGCTATCGATCGGGCGATATGTGGGCTCCAAAAGTGGAGCAAGTTGAGGCCTTGAAGCTGGAATCGTCCTATTTTCTGGATTGCATTCTCAACGACAAGTCGCCCTTTAACGATGGGATGGCAGGCTTGAGGGTGGTTCGAATGCTGGAGGCGGCGGACCAATCGGTCAAGGAACGGGGGAAACTGATCGAACTATGAACACTTATCTCTGCATTGCCCCCGACGTAAGGTTGGGGAAAGATGTCAAATTAGCGAAATTCATAAACCTTTATGGATGCGAGATTGAAGAGGGCAGCAAAGTCGGCGCCTTTGTCGAAATCCAAAAGAATGCCAGGGTGGGAAAGAACTGCAAGATTTCCAGTCACACCTTCATCTGTGAAGGTGTAACGATTGAGGACAACGTTTTTGTCGGGCACGGGGTGGTATTCATAAATGATTCCTACCCGCGCGCAACAACCGCCTCAGGCGGGTTACAGACCGAAGCTGACTGGAAGGTCGAAACCACGCGGGTCAAGAGAGGGGCCTCCATCGGATCGGGATCAACCATTCTCTCGAAGGTGGTGATTGGGGAGAACGCCATGGTGGGGGCGGGTAGTGTGGTGACAAAAGACGTTCCGCCCAACGCCATCGTCGCCGGAAATCCCGCGCGCGTCTTGAGGTATCTATCTTCCGGAGGGAACTCGGCTTTATGAGCAATTCACAGGGTATCGCGTTTGTTGATCTGGTTGCACCGCACGTTGAACTTGAAGATGAGATCCTGGCGGTGGTGAGGAAGGCCTTGCGCACCGCGGGCTTCATCGGCGGGCCCATGGTGGAAGAATTTGAGCGGGAATTCGCCAGATTCTGCGATGTGCCTCATTGCATCGGAGTCAGCAGTGGGACGGACGCCTTGCGGTTTGCGCTGGTAGCTTCCGGAGTGGGCGCTGGTGACACTGTCCTTACCGTTCCCAACACCTTCATTGCCACCACGGAAGCCATCTCGCAAGCCGGAGCGCGGCCGGAATTCGTCGACATCGATCCCAGGACTTACAACCTGGACCCGGTGAAACTCCGGCAGTACCTGGAAACCGCTTGCGATAGGGATTCCCAAACGGGCAGGTTGATCAGCCGGCGAACTCATTCACCCGTCACGGCTGTCGTCCCTGTGCACCTGTATGGTCAGCCGGCGGACATGGATCCTATCTTGGAATTAGCCGGACATTACGGGCTGATGGTCATCGAGGATGCCTGCCAGGCCCACGGCTCCGAGTACTTCTCCGCCAAGGAAAAGCGCTGGCGGAAGGCAGGTTCCATGGGGACGGCGGCTGCGTTTAGCTTCTATCCCGGGAAGAATCTGGGTGCTTGTGGCGAGGGTGGTGCCGTCACGACCGGCAATGAGCAAATTGCCCGCAAGGTACGGATGCTCCGCGACCACGGGCAAGCCCAGAAGTACTATCACGATATGGAAGGGTACAACGGACGTTTGGACGCCATCCAGGCCGGCCTACTGACCGTCAAACTCCGACTCGTCTCAGAATGGAATGCGCAACGTCGGGACCTCGCAGCCTGTTACAACGAGCTTTTTGCGGGTGCGGGGGAAGCGGTAAGGGTCCCTTACGAACCATCCTGGGCCAAGTCGATCTACCACCTCTATGTTATCCGCGTTGAGGACCGTGGAGCGCTGCAAAAATACCTGTCGGAAGCACGCATCGGCTCCGGAATCCACTACCCCATTCCTCTACACGTGCAAAAGGCTTATCAGCATCTCGGGTACAACGAGGGTGATTTTCCAGCTAGTGAGGCCGCGGC
>DATKMG010000780.1:0-6893 GCA_035541995.1 Terriglobia bacterium | reverse complement strand
AAACTGCTCTTTCAATCGTATTCTGCAGCTCTCGTATATTTCCAGGCCAGTTGTAACGGGTGAGGAACTTGGCAGCATGAGGCGAAAAACCGACAATGATTTTCTTAAGCTCTTCATTGAATTTCTGCACAAAGTAATTGGCCAGCGGCAGGACATCTTCCTTCCGCTCCCTCAAGGCTGGCATCTCGATCGAGACTGTATTGAGCCGATAGAATAGGTCTTCTCGAAACAGATTATTGGCAATATGCTCTATTAAGTTCTTATTGGTTGCAGCAATGATGCGCACGTCAACCTTGATGGTCTTCATTCCACCCAGCCTTTCAAACTCGTGTTCTTGAAGGACACGGAGCACTTTGGCTTGAGTACTTGCGCTCATGTCGCCGATTTCGTCTAGGAAAAGCGTTCCTCCGTTGGCCTGTTCAAATCGTCCGATCCTCTGGCGGTCCGCCCCGGTAAAAGCACCTTTCTCGTGGCCAAAGAGCTCACTTTCCAGCAGGTTTTCTTGAAGTGCCGCACAGTTGACTTTGACAAAGCTCTGATTAGCGCGCAGGCTGTTGTAATGGGTCAAGGCAGCAATTAACTCTTTGCCAGTTCCGGTTTCACCATAAATCAGGATGGATGCATTGCTCTTGGCCACCTTCTTAACAATTTCCAGCACTTTCTTGATCTGGGCGCTCGTTCCTACGATGTTGTTGTGCTCGAGCTGAGTGGTGTTCTGACTTCTCAGAATTTGAAGCACGCCGGCGTCCCGACGATACTCAAGAGCCCGGTTGATTTTGACTTCCAGTTCCTCCAATTCGAACGGCTTTTGAATATAGTCGTAGGCCCCGCTTTTCATAGCTTCCACCGCACTCTCAATGGTGCCGAATGCAGTCATAACGATGACCGTGGTTAGTTCGTTAATGCTCTTTGCAAATCGCAAGACTTCCAGGCCACTCCGCTTCGGCATCCGCATGTCGGTTAGGACCACATCGAAGCTTTCCTCCTGCAGACGTTCTGTGGCACCTTCGCCATCGGCGACCTCAACGACAGTATGGCTGTTTTCAGACAAGGCCTGGACGACGCTCGCTCTCAAAACGTCATTGTCTTCTACAACTAGAATCTTCCCCATTGGGTCCTCAAACGGCATTTGGAATCGCTTCTAAGGCAACAAGGGCAATTTGATTGTAAAGGTAGTCCCTCTCCCTATTTCACTCTCCACATCTATGCTGCCGCGATGGCTGTCAATTATCTTCTGGGCTATCGCCAGGCCAATGCCCGATCCCCGTTCTTTGGTCGTGAAGAAGGGATAGAAGATCTTTCCCAAAACTTCCTCTGGGATCCCGCACCCATCGTCGGAGATCTTGATCCAGGCATAGGGGGCCAAATTGACCTGGAGGGTAAGATTAGTCTCCGCCGTTTTACCACGTGGGTAGCGGCTGTTCTTGTGATAGAGGGTGGAGGGTCCACAGGAGATCGACACGGTCCCCGAGTCACCGACCGCCTGCAGTGCGTTCATAAGGATGTTTACGAACACTTGCTTCATTTGACTCAAGTCCAAAGAAACTGATGGTGTGGGGAGGTATTCCTTCCTTACTGTAATCCCTTCTCTTGAAACAACAGATAGCGCGCTGGCCAGGGACTCATCCAGCAACTCCGGCAGTTCCACCTTCCCCGCACTGACTTTGACTGGACGTACAAATTCCAGGCAGTCAGACACGATCTTGTTGAGTTTCTTGACTTCAGAGTTGACCTTCTCCAGCTGAGCAGTAAAGGCAGGTTGATCGCTCAGTTTTCTCTTAATAAGACTGGTAGTTAACTCAATTGCTGCCAATGGGTTGCGAATTTCATGAGCCAGCCCTGCTGCCATTTGACCTAGGGCTGCCAATCTGTCTTTGAGTTTCTCCTGCTCATTCATTTGTTCAACGAGAGTCAGGTCCTTAAAAAAAAGGGAGATTCCTTCGATCTTGTCCTCGTCGTTCCGGATAAACGATAATGTATACCCCACTGTTCTTTCGGAACCTTCTTTGACTTTCAGTTCCATTTCAGCCCGGCTGGGAAGGTTCCTCATTTGGCATGCATCTCTAAGAATTTGAAGAAGTTGTTCTTGGTTGTGGAAAACTACCTCCATGTTACTGCCAATATAGTCCTTGTCCTCCAACTCAAGAATTCGCATCGCGATTTCGTTGATTGCTGTTATTCTCTTGTCTAGACTGACCGAGAGAATGCCACATCGGAAACTATTGAGAATCTTTAACTCAACATTCTCTTTGGGAGTCGTAAAGAACATGATGCTAGAGGAACAAGTTACACAAGTGTATTACTCATAATGTCAGGTACTGAAATCTCCGGAGAAGTCCGGTCATGAAAGCAATCTTCTAACTAGCTCTTGTGACAACCACCCTTTACAGGCACTTCTCCCCCAGCCTCTCCAGTTTCATCCTGGAAACGTCGAGGCGGACAGTTGGTTTCACAGCCAATCAGTTACTTCGGAAAGAGAAAGGAAAAACATTAGGGAGGAACTAGATTCTAGTTAGTTGGGGAAAGATTCTTCCAGGGAGAACTTGTCAGGGCTGAAAATAGGCTCGCAACTTCCGGTAACTTGTCCCCAAATCGTCGGGAAGAACCCGACTTTCGCCAATGACGGTCATGAAGTTGGCGTCCCCAATCCATCTGGGGACAACATGTAAATGCAAATGGTGCTCCACCCCGGCACCTGCACATCTGCCAAGGTTCATTCCAATATTAAAGCCATCCGGGTGATAGGTTAGGGTGATTGCCTTCTTAGCCGTCTGGGTGAGTTGCCACATTTCTGTAGCTTGCTCTGGGGTGCATTCAGAAAGATCGGAGAAATGCTGATATGGGCTGATCATGACGTGGCCACTGGTGTATGGGAAGAGATTCATCATAACAAAGTTGAGCCTCCCCCGATAAAGGATCAGGCGGTCACTGTCACAGTCAGTAGAGTCTCCAACACAAAAGACACACTCCTTATGCTCTTTGTCAATGGTCGAAATATACTGATATCTCCATGGGGTCCATAAATAGTCCATGTCAAGATGAGGAAGGAACAATATTAATCAGATCCTTCAATTCCTTGCTGGGCTTAAAATAGGGCACTTTCTTTTCCGGAACGTTAACTTTTTCCCCCGTCTTGGGGTTACGCCCTTGTCGAGGCTTGCGCTCGCGGATTCGGAAACTACCAAATCCTCTCACCTCAAGCTTGTCTCCTGATTTGAGAGCTTTAATAATGCTTTCGAAGATGGTTTCGACGACAACCTCCGAATCCTTTCGGCTCAGCTCCGTTACCCGGCACACTTCATCAACTAGATCCGCTTTTGTCATGGTAATTCCCTTTCAAATATCAGCAGTCCGCTACCCCCACCTCTGAAGAGACGGAGTGAATGTACATTTCATTGCCCTAGTTTTGCAAATGTTTTTTTCAATCGTGTGTTGGGGAAGTGTTCCACCAATGGCCAGACACAATCATTAGAGCTTAACTTTGTCAATGCTTGATCTTCAAGGATTCTGCTCATCTTTACTGTCCCGAAGACTATCCTTTTCCCCATGGGACAATAGGGATCCCTGGACTCCAGCATTGGCAGCCATAGCAATTCCCTTGTTTTGTTGAGGGGGGACATAACTCAGCGAGAGTCTGTGATTCTCTGCGTCTATGTGCGTTATTATGACCTTAATTGTCTCCCCTTTCTTTAGAACCTCCGCTGGATGCTTTACCTTCCGAAATGAGTTGAAGTCAGAGACATGGATAAGCCCCTCGATTCCATCCTCGATTTCAACAAATGCCCCGAAATCAGTGAGGTTGGCGACTCTCCCTTGGACGACTTCACCCACAGAGCATCGGTCGCCTAGACCGGTCCAGGGATCAGGCACGGCTTGTCTCATTCCAAGTGCCATCCGCCTCTCTGCAGGCTGGACATCCAAGACGACTACCTCAACCAGATCCCCAGTGGAAACCACTTCTGCCGGGGTTTTCAAGCGCCTGGTCCATGACATCTCTGAAACATGGACCAGTCCTTCGATCCCTTCCTCCAGCTCAATGAAGGCCCCATAATCAGCCAGACTGGCGACTTTCCCCTGGACTTTCGACCCGGTCGGGAACTTCTTGGTCACCGACAACCATGGATCAGCGACCAGTTGTTTGTAACCTAAGGAGACTCGTTCTTTCTCTCGGTCAAATTTCAGAACAACCGTTTGGATCTCCATCCCGATCGAAAACCTCTTGGACGGATGACCAAGTCTTCCCCAGGATATATCAGAAATGTGCAACAACCCATCGATTCCCCCCAAGTCCACGAACACCCCGTAATCGGTGACATTCTTGACAGTCCCTTTGACAACGGCCCCTTCATTGAGGTTGGACAGGGTTGCTTCTCTTCGTTGGCGAAGCTTCTCTTCAAGGATGCATTTCCTGGACACGACGATGTTGTTGCGGAGTTTGCTGAGTTTGATTACACGACACTCAATGGTTTGCCCAATCAAGGCATCGAGGTTTCGGGTCGGCCTGACATCTATCTGGGAGCCGGGGAGGAAGGCCTTGACACCGATGTCGACTGAAAGTCCACCCTTTGTGCGTCCCAAGACGACGCCAGGGAGCGACCTCTGTTCATGAAATGCGGTTTCAAGGTCATCCCAGGCGCGGTGTTTCTCGGCTTTTTCACGGGATAGCCTCAGTAGACCGTTCTTCCCCTCAACAGACTCCAAAATGACGTCGACTTCATCGCCAAGCCGATGTTTGATCGAACCATCAGGCTGCCTAAACTCCTCGACTGAGATCGCCCCTTCGGATTTATAACCTACGTCAACCACCACTTCAGAAGATGTAATTTCTACGATTTTGCCTCGTAGCACTTCACCTTCGGTCAACCCCCCTGCCCGGTCATATTGGGCAAGGAGTTGTTCGAAGTTCGATTCTCGGTTTTCCTGCTCGGTGCCCATAGGTTGCCCCTCTCCACGGGGCTGTTCGCTTTCTCTCCCCTTAGATTGGGGAGAACGCTCGTTTTTGTCCAATACACGCATGCCAGACTGCCCTAGTGCGGGATTCAAGCGTGCTATCCGCTAGATTTGGTTTGTCGACCCTGGGCTAAGTAAAGCTCAACCCTTAAGCCAATATATGAGATGGCTGACAAGAACATTACCCTCGTCGTTACCAATTAGCCCCGGTTTTCAAAGCCGGGTAGTTCTTTTAACGGAAATGGAAGCGAACTTACTATAACGAAAGGAAAAAATCGCTGTCAACTTCATTCTGACCCTGGATGGCTCGCCATCGAGGTCTGTCCAAATTGAGAACTGGAGGAGTTGTGATGTTTCAGGGTTGTGCTTCAACCCAATCGGAAGAAAGCTGACCCGACAGCGATATCCGGCATTGGCGACCATGGGACCATGGGAGGTGATGTAATTTTCTGTGTGTAAAAAGCAAGAGGGTGTAAGTTGGTTTTTCTGCCCGCAAAGCAGGAAGAACCACAAACCTAGAAAGGACCTTACACCCTATGAAGAAAGCTACACCGATCACCGAACAGTTTCAACATTTCGTGGAGGAGTTGCAGGAGACATTCTGGGGAGATTTGTACGGGAAAACCAAGGGGCTGTGGCAGAAGCTGTTGGAGGAGGACTCGGAGGCTCAGATGGCGCGGTATTTAGGGCTGGACCCCTATGAACGAGGGAGCGAAGAACGACCCCGGAAAGATTCGCGCAACGGCTATTATGAGCGGGTGTACGACACCGTGTTGGGAGCCATTCGGTTGCGGATTCGGCGGACCCGACAGCGGAGCTTTTTGCCGAAGGGGGTAGAGAAATTACAGCGCCGCGCTCCGGAGTTGGCCTTGTTGATTCGGGAGGCCTTTCTGCGAGGGATCTCGACGCGGCAAGTCGGTCAGGTGGTGGCCACTCTGACCGAGGAGCCGGTCAGTGCCCAAACAGTTTCTCAACTGACTCGTTGTCTAAACCAGAAGGTGGAGGAGTTCCAGCGGGCCGGCTTGGCCGACGACTGGGTCTATCTGTTTCTGGATGGGATCTGGCTGAAAGTGCGGCGGGCCACAGGAACCAAGAAAGTCTTGTTACTGGTGGCGTATGGAGTCCAGCTGAATGGCAAGAGGCAACTGATCACGTTTCTACGAGCCCAGAGTGAAAGTCAAAATGCCTGGGAAGGGCTGCTCAATGATTTGCAGCAACGCGGATTGAAAGGTCATCATTTGAAGCTCATCTTGACCGATGGGTGTGCCGGCCTGGCGGCGGCCCTGGAAACCGTTTATCCCCGCGTGTTACATCAGCGCTGCTGGGTCCACAAAATGCGCAACATTCTGGAAAAGGTTCGCAAGTGCGACTATGACCAGGTCAAGCGAGGAGCCCAGGCCCTTTACTTAGCGGCCAATCGGCAGCAAGCTCAACAAGCCTTCAAACAGTTTCGTCTGCGTTGGCAGAAGGACTACCCCACGATGGTGAAGCAACTGGAAAAGGATTTGCCTGAATTGTTGAACTTCTATTATATGCCCAAGCTGTTGTGGCGGTCGTTGCGCACGACCAATGTGATTGAACGGTGCTTTGTCGAAGTGAGGCGTAGAACCAGACCCATGGTGACCTTTGTGAACATCCAAAGTGTGGATCGAATTATCTTTGCCATCTTCAACCGATTTAACCAGGAGTGGAAAAACCGCACCCTCAAGAATTTTACACATGCAGCTTGACATTACCTGGTAGAACAGATGAAATTGGCTGGACAGAAAGCCGAAGAGATTGGGGGACAAGAGCTGGACTCACGCTTAGTCCTTTGATTCATTGCGGAGAGTGCGGATGAGGTCTTGAAAAAATGCGAGTTATCCAACAAAGAACCTGCAGATATGATTTCTGGGGTGTCCCTAGTTGGACTTTTTCCAGTAGCTTAGTCGGCCGCCTTCTCT
>DATKMG010000779.1:0-5614 GCA_035541995.1 Terriglobia bacterium | reverse complement strand
TTGGCCCCTGCCCGGCAGGGGGAACCAGAGCATCTGTCACAGGCAAACCGGTTGGACACAGTCTGGCACCGGCGTGTTTCTGGGGCTGAAGGCGAGCCAGGGGCCGCCACTCGGTGGAGTGGCACAAGCCCTTATCTACATGGGTGACTGGTGCGGATCGGTCCTAAGAATCCGACACTGGAAAAGACGAAACGACGGGTGTGCAAACGGGACAACTCCAGCCCGAAGGCGAAGACCCCAGGGTTTTCCTGCCCGTCACTTTCCCAAGGAAAGGTGGGCAGCTAATCGGTCACAGTGGCGAGGGGCAACCGGCGAGATTCGGCAGTCGAAGGTTCATGCACTCAGGGAGTGCAGAAACGCGACGGGAGCGCGCAGCCCCAGCAGGGGCAGTCCGGAATATTCTTCTTTGTCAAAAAAGTCCTCTCGACGCCTCCGCAGAAGTGTTTTTTGCTTGACAAAGCCTTTTAATGGGTGACCCCAGTGACCCCAGCCCCTCCGGTCACCCGACGCGGCGATTCGTTTCGAACTTGAGAAGCCTCCGCCTTGAGAATCGACCTCCGTCACGCGTCGCGATCATGGCCCCGACAGAGCAGGGCCCTCCAGCGTTTGCATCGGCGGTGGTGAGCATGAGAGGGTCATGGGGCACTTTCATCTTAATGCATACCGGGGGTCGGGATGCCGGGGCAGACTGAACCAGATGGAATTGCAGAACTCGAGGGCGTCCTGGTCCAGTTCAAGATGGGTGGCTGCCAGTGTCTCCTTCAATTGCTCGGCACGGCTGGCCCCCACGATCGCAGAAGTAATTTCCTCATGTGACAACACCCAGGCCAGAGCAACGTGAACTAGCAATTGCTTTCGCGGCTCAAAGAAGTTCTTCAGTTCCTCGACTGCATGGAAATGGCAGTCTTTCCAGTAGCGCTCCCGATAAAGGCTGGTCGGCTCTCGAAACAATCCGAACCGGGTGGAATCAGGAGGCTCGGCTCCCTTCTGATACTTTCCGGTCAAGAATCCGGCTGCCAACGGATTGAACGCAACAACACCTACACCCTCCTCCCGACAAAGGGGGATAATCTCGTTTTCGATTTCACGGTAAAGCAGATTGTACCTAGGTTGAAGGACATCGAACCGGTTTAACATGAGCTTATCGCTGGTCCACAATGACTTGGCGACTTGCCAGGCCGTGAAATTTGAACAACCGAGGTAGCGGACCTTGCCCGACTTGACGAGATCGTCCATGGCCCGAAGGGTTTCATCGATGGGAGTTTCCGGGTCCGGTTGATGACCGAAATAAATATCGATGTAATCAGTTTGGAGACGACGAAGGCTGGCTTCCACAGCCTCGAGGATGTGCTTCCGGGACAGTCCCGCATCATTGGGTTTATCCCCGGTTCGAACCCCACATTTAGTGGCCAGAATGTAACGATCTCGTTTACCTTTCAGCCATTTTCCCACAATCTCCTCGGTGCGACCCGCTAACTCTAAAGAGGGGGGAACAGGATAAATATCTGCGGTATCAATGAAATTGACTCCGTGTTCTGCAGCCACGTCCATAATGGCAATAGCGGCCGCTTCATCCGCCTGTTTTCCGAAAGTCATCGTTCCCAGGCAGATGTTGCTCACTTTCAATCCCGTTTTTCCCATTCGTTTTGTCTTCATGGTTTCTCCAATCCCACTTTCGAATCTCGGCACTAGAAGAGGAAATTCAATTTCCACAATAGCGGCAGAAATAGTGGGTCAGTCACTAGTGGAGGGCCGAGCTCTGCGAGGCCACATTAACCAATTTGTCTACGGCTTTGCAGAGCTCAGCCCTCCAAATCTCCCCGTTTAACTGACCCATTGCTCGCAAAATGCCTCCCGACTATTCCCAAGCGCAGTACAATAGAAAGGGTATTCAAAAAAGGGCTATAGAGCAATACCTGTATGGAGGCTTTAGGACGTGAGGGGGCCGCTCCTTGACTTTGCCTCGCATCCCTTCGTAATATGACCTTTGAAACCTTTTTTGGGGGCTTTTGCCATTGATAGTCGATACTGTCCTGAAAAAAATATTTGGCAGCAAATACGAACGCGATCTCAAAGCAGCTCAACCGATTGTCCGTCTCATCAACAGTCTTGAACCGACCATTTCCAAGCTCTCCGATGAACAGTTGAAAGCCAAGACCCCTGAATTCAAGCAACGCCTGGCTCAGGGTGAGACTCTGGATGACTTACTGCCGGAAGCATTCGCGGTAGTCCGGGAAGTGAGCAAGCGGACTCTCAAAATGCGCAATTTTGATGTCCAGTTGATCGGGGGCGTGGTTCTGCACCAGGGGAAGATCGCGGAAATGAAGACCGGGGAAGGAAAGACCTTGGTGGCAACATTGCCGGTTTATTTGAATAGCCTGGTGGGCAATGGCGTTCATGTAATTACCGTCAATGATTACCTGGCCCGCCGCGACGCGGACTGGATGGGCAAAATCTACAAGTTCTTGGGGCTCTCGGTTGGAGTGATCCAGCACGACTTGGATGACGACGAGCGAAAAGAGGCCTACAACTGCGATGTCACTTACGGCACAAACAACGAGTTCGGGTTTGATTATCTTCGCGACAACATGAAGTTCGATGTCACTGAGTGTGTGCAGCGTGGTCACCATTACGGAATCGTCGACGAAGTTGACTCGATTCTTATAGACGAGGCCCGGACTCCATTGATTATCTCCGGGCCGGTCGAGAGTTCTCAGCAGAAGGTCTATATTGCAATGAGGCCTCTGGCCGAACGCCTGCGCGAAGTCCAATCCCGCATGATTAATGAAAACCTGCGGGAAGCCATAGGGGAAATAGAGAAAGACGGTGACTATACTGACGAGATCTTGGAGAAGTTGCTTTTGGTGAAGCGCGGCGACCCCAAGAATCGGGAGTATCTCGATCTGATTTCGAAACATCGCGATCTCAAGAAGAAGATCGATCAGATAGAAGGAATGTTAATGTCAAACAAGCAGTTGTCTGAGTTTGACAACCAACTTTACTGTGTCATCGACGAGAAATCCCACAACGTAGATATCACTGAAAAGGGGCGTGAATACCTGGCCGGAAGCCGCATGGAGGATTGGATCATTCCCGATCCGTCCGACCCCCATTACACTGAAGAGCGGTATATTGACGTGACCGAACGGATTCATACGGTGCAGCAACTGGTCAAAGCCTACTGGTTATTCGAAAAAGACGTTCATTACATCATCAATGAGAACAAAGTCCTCATTGTTGACGAGTTCACTGGCCGGTTGATGCCGGGTCGCCGTTGGAGTGACGGACTTCACGAGGCCGTCGAAGCCAAGGAGCGGGTCGAGATCGAACGTGAGAACCAAACCCTTGCAACCATTACATTCCAGAACTATTTCCGCATGTACAAGAAGCTCGCGGGTATGACTGGTACGGCTGACACCGAGGCGGCAGAATTCAGCAAGATCTACAACCTGGACGTCGTGGTCATCCCCACCAATATGCTGATGGTTCGCAAAGAGTACCCGGATGTGGTCTTTCGGACTGAACGCGAAAAGTTCAACGCCGTAGTTGAAGAAATCAAAGAACTCTATGAGCGTCGGCAGCCGGTGCTGGTCGGAACAGTCTCGATCGAAAAGTCTGAGCGCTTGAGCAATATGCTCAAAAAGGTCGGGGTCAAACATGTCGTTCTGAATGCCAAGTATCATGAAAAAGAGGCTGAAATCGTCGCGCAGGCCGGCCGAACCGGTTCCGTCACCATTGCCACAAACATGGCCGGTCGCGGCACAGACATCTTATTGGGCGGGAACCCGGAATTCCAGGCTAAGGAGCAACTGCGCAAGAGAGGCATCGATCCTGCTGCTGCCACCCAGGAACAATGGGAAGAAGTCTTCAATAAGATCCAGCAAGAGGCCAAGAGGGACCACGATGAAGTGATCCGGCTGGGGGGCCTGCACATCCTGGGCACGGAGCGCCATGAGGCACGACGTATCGATAATCAGTTGCGTGGTCGGGCCGGTCGGCAGGGTGATCCAGGATCCTCGCGCTTCTACCTATCCTTGGAAGATGACCTGATGCGGGTTTTTGCCAGCGAAAAGGTCTCCAACATCATGCAGCGTTTAGGAATGGAAGAAGGTGTCCCGATCGAATCGCGACTGGTCTCGAAACGGATTGAGGCCGCCCAGAAACAGGTAGAAGCGCACAACTTCACCATTCGGAAGCACCTGCTGGAATACGATGATGTCATGAACCAGCAGCGTAAGACGATCTATGGGTTGCGCAAAAAGTTCCTCGAGGAACCCAGCCAGAACGAATACCTGCTCAACCTCACGGAAGATGTGATCCAGGATTTCCTGGATCGACATTGCCAAGCGGATAGTGATCCCTCGACCTGGGACACCGAAGGGTTGCGCCATGCGGTCCTGCATCAGTTTGGCTTTGACATTCGGATCGAAAAGATCGATCCGGGCGAGCTTAACCGGACCGAACTCCAGGAGGCCATCTTCAAAAAGGCCAAAGAAAAGTATGAGCGCAAGGAAAAGCTCATTGGTTCGGAAGCCATGCGGATGCATGAGCGGGTCATCGTCTTGAATGTTTTGGACTCTCAATGGAAGGACCATCTATTGGCCATGGATCAGCTGAAGGAAGGGATTGGATTGAGGGGGTACGGTCAGAGGGATCCGTTGGTGGAGTACAAGAAGGAATCTTTCGAGACCTTCCAGTTGATGATGGGCAGCATTGAAGAGGAGACGCTTCGCTTGCTCTATCTTCTTCAGCCGGTCGAAGAACAGGAGCGCGTCCGCGAAATGGAGCGACGGCAGAGAAAGCAGGAATTGACCCTGAACGCACCCGGTGAAGAAATGGAGGCCCCCAAGACCGTTATTCGTGGTCCCAAGATCGGTCGTAACGACCCCTGCCCCTGTGGTAGCGGCAAGAAATTTAAGAAGTGCTGTGCATTGAAACGTGCTTCATGAATGGAGAGTGAATGACCGGAACCAACATAGCTGAAGGGCTGACTTTCGATGATGTCTTGCTGGTACCCCAGAAATCTGACGTTTTGCCGGCCGAAGTTTCCACCCAGACTTCTCTGACCCGCCAAATCAAGCTGAATATCCCAATCGTTAGTGCCGCCATGGATACAGTCTCGGAGTCTCGCTTGGCCATCGCGTTGGCCCAGCAGGGTGGCATCGGAATCATCCATCGCAACATGAGCGTGGAAAAGCAGGCCTCTGAGGTCGACAAGGTCAAGCGTTCGGAAAGCGGGATGATCGTGGATCCCATTACGATGTCTCCCGAGAACCGGATTTACGAAGCGTTGGAGATGATGAAGCATTACAAGATTTCAGGAGTCCCAATCACAACAAAGGGCAAACTGGTGGGTATCCTGACCAACCGGGACCTGCGGTTTGAAACCCGGCTGGATCTCCCGATCTCGGACGTGATGACCAAAGAGAATCTCATCACGGTCCCGGTGGGTACGACACTGGAAGGAGCTCAGGAAATCCTGCACCGCCATCGGGTGGAAAAGCTTCTGGTGGTGGATCAGGACTATATGCTGAAAGGGCTCATTACCGTCAAAGACATCCAGAAAAAGATCCAGTATCCGAATTCAGCCAAAGACAGCCAGGGGCGGCTCATT
>DATKMG010000778.1:0-4112 GCA_035541995.1 Terriglobia bacterium | reverse complement strand
TTTGGCGGATCTCCGACTCTTGCAATGTGAGACCGGCGATTCTTGAGGAAACGGAGATGAGGATCTCTTCCAGTTGCAGGTTCAGCTGAGCCATATCACCTGCTGTGATCGATTCAATAAAGCGCGCGACATTTGGTTTGAGGACCAATTGGGCTAGGGCCTGACCTGTCGTCTGGGCTGGTAGAATGACTTTGTTGGCCCCGGCTTTCAGGAGTTTTCTGGCCGCATTGTCCTCTTGGGCGCGAGCTACTACCAGAAGGTCCGGTCGAATTCCCTTTGCAGTCAAAGTCACATAGACATTATCGGCGTCTGTAGAGATTGCGGCAATCAAGCCCCGGGCTCGCTCAACCCCTGCTTTGTTTAGGACCTCTTCGTCGGAGGCATCTCCGTAAATTGCCAGACAACCCTCGCTGGTTAAGCGTCGAACCACAGTCTCATTCTTTTCGATAACGACAAATGAAACCTTTCGCTGAGTAAATTCCTTGATAACTCTGCTGCCGACGCGACCGGCACCGCACAGGATGAAATGGTCCCTCAACCGCTTTGTCTCTTTTTCCATTCTTCTCCTCCCCAGATACGTAGCGAACTGAATCTCCACGGCACGCTGAGCCAGCGTGTTTACTCCATAGCCAACCACTACCACTCCGAGAACAATCAGTCCCACCGTGAAAAGTTTGCCTTCACTGCTTAGCTCATGGGTCCCCCCCAGTCCTACCGTGGATAGCACAATTACGGTCATGTAAAACCCGTCGACGTAGGACCAGGCTTCCAGGAAGTGGTAGCCGATCGTTCCGAAAAGGACGAGTAGCAGCAGAATTCCGGCAATTGAGGCTAATTTCCAAGACGACATGTGAGCACGTACTCAGAACCCGTGGGATTCTTGCAGAGGCACCGTGCAGCAAGTGGTTCTTTTCATTCGCTTCTCGATGAAAGGCCTCTGCTGGCTGCCAAGACCGAACAGCCCCGGCAGGCAGGCCGAAATAAAACCAGCTGGATTGAGGATAAAACAAAGGCGGAAAAGTCCGCGAATATCAATCCAGGTGGAATACCTCTACCAGACCCTTCGACTCCGGGCTGTTGTCTGGATTCGACGGCATGATGGATTTCATGTGCCGCCACCAGCGCTGGCAAACTTCAGTTTGAGCGATGGCGTTCCATCTTGCCTCGTCCTCAATCTCGACGTAAGCAAAAAGCCTGCTGTTTTCCCGATCCAGAAAGATCGAGTAGTTATGCACTCCGTGGGACTTCAACGCTTGCTCCAACTCCGGCCAGATTGGATTATGACGCCTTTGGTATTCTAGATGTTGGTCCGGGTGGACTCTCATTAGGAACGCTCTTCTTAACATCAGGATTCTCTCCTTTATTGCAGATACAATTTTGACGGGCCGAACTCCGTAAAGCCGATGGGTTGTTATCCGCGCTCTGGCCTCGTGGGTGACGGTGGTCACACACTCGGCCCTCCAGCCTTTTCATCGGTAGAGTCGATTTGATCCAGGTCATAGCAGGCCTCGTTCGAATGTCGGAGCCGGGCAAGTCAATGCCTTTCTATTCAATCGGAATTTTAATGGCTGCTTTATCTGCCTTCACTCTTATGTCCAGGCAGATCGACAGGGGCTTCTGGCACATAGGCATCTGCCTCAATCTCGACCAGCATTTCGGGATCAATCAGCCGCTTGACTTCGACCAGTGTCGCGGCGGGACGAATTGATCCAAATAGTTCTCCATGTGCTCGACCCACTTCCTCCCAAAATTGCATATTGGTGATGAACATTCGGGTGCGGACTACATGCGAAAGGGATGCTCCCGCATCCTGAAGTGCAACCTCAATCGTGCGGAAGGCCTGCCTGGCCTGTTCATAGGCGTTGCCTCGACCGACCAGGCCCTGTGGCGTCATCGAGGTGGTGCCCGAAACAAGAATCCATGAGCCAATGCGAACTGCTCGCGAATAACCCACGATGGCTTCCCACGGTCCTCCACTGGAGATATTTTTCCGCTCCTGCATCTTGCCTCCTTTAGTCGCTTGGAAGGATGAGGGAATGGTCCAACAGCATCTTCCGAATCCCTTCAATTCAGCTTTGACCTGAAGAATCAGCTGGAATCCAGAATATTCCGGGCTCATTCTAAGCCGGGGACAGGCAAGCTGCAAGAGGCGAGTATTTGGAATTTTGGCCTTGACAAGTCTATATCTCCCAGACATACTATGTATGGAAATGACATAGTATGTCCAAACGCAACAAATTGTCAGTGGATTCTTTTCTTCCATTACCTTTGCCCATGTTTTATATGCTGCTGGCTCTCAGCGAGGGCGAAAGGCACGGATATGCGCTCAAACGCGCAATCTTGCAGCGCACCGAGGGCAAGATGAATCTTGGTTCAGGCATCCTCTACGGCTCCATTAACAAGATGTTGGAGCAGGGGTGGATCGAAGAATCGGACGAAAGACCGGATCCTCACCTCGACGATGCACGCCGCCGTTACTACCGCATTACGCCCTTGGGTCGTCGGGTAGCGCAGGCGGAGACCATCCGTGTGCGGGAACTGGTTCGTTTTGCGGAGGAACGGCTGGCGCTTCCTGACACGGTGTGAGGTGAACCGTGACTGACCCCAGAAGGTTCTATCGCCTTTTATTGAAGCTGTACCCAGCACGGTTTCGGGAAGAATACGAGACCCCGCTGGAGCAGCAATTCTGGGACGATTATCGCAATCATCGTGGAACCAGGGCCCGAATAGTGTTTTGGCTGCATGCATTCGCGGATCTGGCGATGTCGGTCCCCGCGGAATTCCTGCAAGAAGTTTGGCGAGATTTGTGCTGCTCGGTGAGAGTTTACCGGCAACGTCTGCTGAGCTCCATCCTCGCACTGTTTGCGATGTCCCTGGCGATCGGAGTGACAACTGGTGTGTTCAGCGTGGTGAGTGCGCTCTTGCTTAGGAGCTTGCCGTTCCGAGAGCCTGAGCGACTGGTCCAGATCTCCATGTTTTCCAATTGGGTCGCCGGACAGGGACCGGCTGCAGTCAAGAATTGGGGATCTCAAAGCAGCTATCTGGCGGGCGCGGCGGAGTTTTCTACATCTGAAATGACGCTTGAGAGGGTGGCGGAACCCGTCCGTGTGAGGGTCACCGAGGCATCGTCTAACTTCTTCGACGTTCTGGGGGTGGTACCACAATTCGGCCGAAGCTTTGAAGGCGAGGAAGACCTTCCCGGCCGAAATAGGGTCGCTATTATTGGAAATGGGTTGTGGCAGCAGGACATGGGTGGAGATCCTCGGGTGTTAGGTTCGACGATTCGGCTGAATGGGACGCCGCTGACGGTGGTGGGAATTGCGCCTCCCGGTTTCGACTACCCCGCCAGGACGGAGGCATGGACTGCCACCGGTGCGGACGGGGCGAGTTTGCCTAGACCATCCGGCGTCGATCTGGGGGCAATTGTTGCCCGCTTGAAACCAGGGATCAGCATCGCTCTGGCACGGCAATTGTTCCTGGCGGAAACCCAAAGGTCCTATCCTGAGAACCTGAAGGACATGCCTCTCGGCTTTACGCGGATGATCTCATTAAGGAATGAATTGGCAGGTCCGGTGCGGCAGGCATCCAAGATTCTCTTGGGTGCCGCCGGGCTGGTGCTGATGATCGCGTGTGCCAACGTGGCTCAACTGCTGCTTTCGAGAACGACAGAACGGCGGCTAGAACTCGCGGTCCGGGCGGCGCTGGGAGCGAGCCGTGCACGACTGGCGCAACAGTTGATCACCGAGGCGGTGGCTTTGACATTGGTGGGCACGGCAGCTGGCTTGATGATGGCTCCGCTGGTATCGGGGCTGGCGGCCAGCGCGCTGCCAACCCCGCTTGCTGCTCAGTCGTATGCTGTCTGGGATTGGCGGGTCGTGGGTTTTGCGGTCCTCCTTGCCCTTCTTACGGGCCTGTTATTTGGCGTACTGCCGGCACTGATGATTGGTTGGTTGCATCCTTCGCGCGACGGCTCCGGCAGCCAGCCCGGTGTCTCACGTTCGCGCACTGGCCGAGTCCGCATGGGTTTGATCACTGCACAGGCTGCGCTCACCCTAATTCTGTTGGCGGGCTCAGTCACAATGGGGCGCAGTTTCCTGAAGCTGACTAGCACA
>DATKMG010000777.1:0-2918 GCA_035541995.1 Terriglobia bacterium | reverse complement strand
ATGTGTTGTTCACACTCAGGTCATACTGGACATCCGGTCCTTTCCCATCGTCTGTTTTCCGCGCGGCGACCAGGATCGAATCCTTTTTGACCGTATTTTCCGGGAAATATACCGAGACGGCGCCTGCCGTCACCCAGCCGCCCTGCGGCTGCACCGCAGCAACGCTGGCATTCACGGCCTGCTTCCCCCCGGTGACGACGAACGCCGCCCGTGAAGCGACGTCCAGTCCGCCCGGGCCGGTTAGGTGGCCGCTGTGCAACCATAATTCTCCCTTGGGATCGTTTGGGTTGTAATCGGTGACTCTGAGGAGATACGAGAAGGATTTTTCCTGCCCTTTCGGGAGGAAAGAGATCGTGAAAGAGATCTCCCGCTTATTCGCGTCGTAAATGACCTGGTCGGTTCTACCGGGAACGAATTCGATCCCTTTTTCAAGGCTGTCCGAATAGACCAGATTTGCGTAATCCCGGGAGGAATTATTCCGCACCCGCACGTTCAAGGTGACCTGGCCGTTCAGCGGGATCATCGCCGGGGAGGAAGCGATATCCAGCTCGACCGGAGCCTTCGCCGGGGCAACTGGCAAGGAAGAGGCAGGCTTGTCCGCCTCGGCAGAAGTCCGGGGGGAAGTTGTAATCGTAGGAGGGTTATAGTACACCGGGGTCACGACCGGGAGCGTGTTGGGTTTGTTCCCGGCTGCTTCAGCCGTCTTCGTGGCTGCAGAATGGTCCGTAGGGCGCGACGGTCCGCAGGCGTTGAGACAGAGAATCAACATCAGGCCAATGCGAAGAATGGTCTCCACGCGATGATTGGGCTTGAACATGAGAACCTCCCCAGGCTTCAAAGTATTGTCGTTTGTTATAGGCAATCCGGTCTTTTGTCCCACCTATAAAACTACGTCCCCGCATCTAAAGAAAATAGACTCAAGGCCAACAGGAATCATTGTACACAGATTTTGATGCTTTTTCAATGGCATTTCTGGCCTGTGTTTGTAACATCAGCGGTGGGTGAGATTAGGAAATTGGTGGGGCAAGAGGTGTTCCATCGCAGAACTCAATTTCAATTTGGTTTGGTACCAGCCAGCATCAGGCCCGTCTGCATGCCCGGCCAGGTCTTGTAGCCCCTCACCGTGCGAGCGCGCATTTTCATCCGGCCAATGACTTGCTCGGTCGTGTTATTGGTCCAGGGAATATCCGGATCGGAGTAAAAAGCGCAGTAGTCTTCCCAAGCTTCGCTCAGCCGGATGAGCAGGTCACGCAGCTGGTCCACAGGAGTCAGATGGTCGATCCCTTTCCCCCTGCGGACTGCCACTCGTTTCCACAAAACATACAATCGTCTATTACCATCCGGCGGCAAGTCAGTGATCAGTTCCTTGATCTCCTCCACCACCCACAGCCATTCTTGCGGGAGTGATTTCTGTAATTCCTTCAGCGCTCTTCCCACCCACCGGCGCACATGAAACTGGCAGATCTGGTGCTCTACATTCAACTGCCTGGCGACTGCCCGGTAAAGCCCCAGATCATCCGTCACGATCACACTCACCCCCAATCTTTGCACGATCGGTTCCAACCAACGCCGGACTGCCTGCTGGTCATGTTCGTTCACGTACCCAACTGCCACCGGCTGTCCTTCCCCCAGATCGACTGCCACCATGACCGGACGCTTCTCTCCCCACCCCAACACATATTCCCCATCCACTCCCAGCACTCTCACTGGCTTCCACTGGTTTTGCTTCCCCAACCTCTCTGCCTCGCCCTGCGCATCCCGCCACACCGTCATCGCACACAACCCAATCTTCAACCCGCTCAAGATCGTGCTCACGCCCCGATAGCTCAATCCCAATCTCCAGCAGATCACTGCATACAACCGCAGCCGCTCCGTCTGGTCCGCTTTCGTCGTCCCTTCTGGATAATGCCGGAATGTCCGTCTACACTGGCAGCAGCGATACCGATACACTCGCACTTTCCTGGCTTGGGTATCCTTCACCGGCTTCTTCACTTCTCCCCAGCGTTGAAATATCCCCCCGCCACAATATGGGCACTCCTGCGGTCTCCTCTCTGTTTTCCTCTTGACTTCTGGCAGTTTCAGGACAAGAATCGACATGATGAGCTCCTTGCGATAGAGATCTCAGCAATCACTATCTTACAAGAAGCTCATCATTTTTTCAAAACCCACCGCTTATGTTACAGTCACTCTGGCCTTCGGACAAGAGTTCGGACATTGACATCGAGAAAAGAGGAAACCTTCTATACTGGTAAAGGCTCACGACCAAAACCAGAGAAAGAAGGTTTCCATGTTCAAGTGTACACAGCTTTTGCCATTTTTGCATACTCTCTTTGATGATCCAGAGGCCGCCCGGAAGGGCACACGAATTGCAGCCGGGATCATGCAAGGCCGTTCTCCCCGGTTGAGTGAGATAGCTCGGGAGATGTCCGGGAACGAGGCAGCGAACTACAAAACCATCCAGCGGTTTCTGGAAAGCACAGATCTACAGACGGCCCTGCTGCGTATGTTTCGAGAAGAAGCGCCTTTCGTGATCGGGGATCCCACCGAGATGCCGCGTCCGCAGGCGAAGAAGACGGAGTACGTTGGGACGTTGAGCGATGGAGAAACCAAGGGCTACTGGCTGATGATCTTGGCCACGCCGTATCACGGACGAGCGATCCCGTGTGGGTTTGTGGATTATTCTTCCAGGACGATCAACCAGGATGCGACCTCTCGCAATCAGCATCACTTTGCGGCTTTCCGGCAGGTCAAGGAACTGCTGGGAGAGCGTCCGTTGGTGTTGGATCGGGAGTTTAGTTACCTGGAACTGCTCGAAAACCTAGCCCTGGAAGAGATCAACTTCGTCATTCGGCTGAAAGTAGGGCCTCTTTTCTGCGATAGGGAAGGCAAACCGGTGGCGTTGAGCATCCAGAAGGGAG
>DATKMG010000776.1:0-9978 GCA_035541995.1 Terriglobia bacterium | reverse complement strand
TCTCGACGATGCGGTCCGGTCCGGCTTGATAGGAGCCGAGAATATCCCGAAGGATACAACGGTCAATTTAGGGAATTCTCACTCCGTACGTATCAATACACTAGTGCAGGACGTGATTTATTCCAGCCTCGCCAATGACCTGGAAACCATTAGCATGACCCCCGGCATTCTGCAAGCCATGTTGGATCTCCGTGGGTTCCTCTACAAAGCCGTCTATACCATGAGCATTCCTCGATCTGAACTTGAGAAAGCCAAGAAGATGTTGAGCGACATCTACCACTATATCTTGGAACACCCTGAAACTTTCATTGGAAAGTCCAAGCGTGGAGGGGACTCGGTGGAACGCGCGGCCACTGACTTTGTGGCGGGAATGACCGATCGATTCGCGATTAACCTCTACCGCCAACTGTTTCTTCCCCAGGCTTGGAACCATGTGTGATCCCGGAGCCCGCATCCCCGTATCGTGTATGATCTCGAGGCCTAGAGAGATCATCCGAAATAACGAATAACGAGATTTGACCCTAGTCTCTTCACACTAGTCTCTTCGTCCGGAATGGCGAATAATGAGAATTGACCTTAGTTTCGTGTTTTCAGGATCCCGTTAGTATTTAGTATTAATGACAAGACCTGACCCAATTCTTGCCCCCCATTTTTGCCTCTAGCTTTCTTCTTCAGTGTTTGCGTTCGGCGAGATTCGAACCAGGTTATCCGGGAGTCAGTTTGATCCTGTAAGCAAAAGGACCAACTGCCCATACATGTCTTTGAGGTTCTCCTGATTCGCAGCTTTGTCATTTCCCCGGTTCGGACGAAAGCGGTAAATTTTCTCACCCACTTTAAGCTTTAGCTTGTCATTCAAGGCCGTTGCGTTCACCCTTGATAGTTTCTCGGTAAATCCTTCCCCGGTATCCAAAGTGGGGACAAAAGAAACCACATACCCGTTCATTCGCAACCTGCCCGTACAACTGCCCAGGGTGTGCTCGTGAATTACGGGATAGGCCTTGAATTCAAGCTTCTGCAGTTCCTGCTCCAGTTCCTGGTTGGACCAGGAAACTTTGCTTTCATACTTGGACAGATAATAAAGCGAGGAATAGAGGTTCCGCGCTTCATCGTAATTCCCGTTCTGCGTCCATTCCTTGGCCTGGGAAAGCGCCTGGACGAAGCTTTCACTCTTCAAAATCAGGGCTTCTTCATTCCCGGGGTCTATGGCCAGAGCGCGTCGGCAGTAATATACTACGCTATCCACAGGAGGTAGAACGTAGTGGCCGGATCGCATGGCTGAGTGAGCCTTTTGAAGCCAAGGGGTCACAATGGTCAACGGGTCTGGTGCTGATTTCTGAACGGACGGCGAATAGCGAACGTCGCCCAGTCCGGAATTACCTGGCACCCCCACAACTGGCCTTGCCAGGTTTCCAGGCGGCAGGAGACTCAGCTGCGCCGTTGGAGGTTGTTCCCGGTCGGGGTGAGGCACATCCTCTCCAGGACGGTTAGAAGGTCTTTTCGACTGGTGCGTCTTTGCTTGTCGAGCACTATATTCCCGGATCCTCTGCTTGAGGTCCAGGGCCATACCGTTGGCCGGATCTTCCTGAAGGATGGCATCGCAGATTCTAGTTGCGTCCTCTAGCCTTCCCACGTCGAATAGAGCCTGGGCTGATTCCTCAAGGTTCACTTGATCGGACGACGGAATGCCGAGTGGATTTTGCCTGGCTGAGGTGGAAATGTCCTCCTGTAAAGTTGACTTAGAGTCTTCAGGAAGGTGTGACTGCGGGAGTGCGGAAGCCCTTTCACCCCCCGTATCTGCCAGCTTGCTTTCCCGAAGGGCGTAACTCTTGGTGGGATTTGCACGGGTTCCGGATAGAAAGTGTTTTCCCACGCTTACGCCGATGAGCAAAGCAGTACAGGTCAGCAAAACGACCGTTCCCCAGACCCAATCCCTCTGGCGGAATCGTTGGCCATTGAGATGGGTTTGGAGTCTTGATTTGAACTCAGCGAGCTTAACCTGAAGTAAGGAAAGCACCAGGGCCTCAGAGGTCTGGGGGATATCTTCATCGCCGATTGGCGGCTGGGAGACCTGGAACGAGTTTCCTCTTGAAGGCCAGGCGCGCTTGAATCTGGCCCACAATCCAATTGCCGTGGGTCGTTGAAGGGACAGCTCGGCAGCCGGCGGCGATACTGCATCATACCGTCTGACGGCGGACGGGGCGTTTCCCTCCCCAACTCTGCTTCGGGTCGTCTCAAGGTATTCCCTCAGTTTGCGGTCGTTCGGTTTGAGCAGACACAGGAAGCTCAACATCCCCAGGCATTCTTGATACTCACCCTTAGTAAAGTGCTTCACGACGTCCGCCTCGAGGCATTCAATCAGGGTCTTCAATTCTTCTTCGAGCAGATTGAGCCTTGCCTGGTTTTCGTGAGAGGAGCTTTCCATCTGTTTCAGGAGGTCACCGGCACTACTGCATGCTTGCTCCATCCGGTGAAGAAGATTCTCACTTCGTGCCTTACCAGTGGAAGCGGCTTGGAGTTCGCCAACCTCTTCTGCGAGTTCTTGAGCGAGACCTTCAAGACCTTGAAGAAGGGTTTCGGTTCGCTGTATGAAATCTTCCAGATCGGAATCTATAGACATAACTGACCCCCAGGCTTTCAATCGAGCTGGGTTCAATCAGTGAATAGTGAATACATTGGGTAGTCGGCAGGCACCACGCCTCATACGTTAACCATCTTGAGGATCGTCCCGACAGGAAACTGAGGCTGAAGTCGTTCCATTGCTCGCTTTCATTCTATGTCAACAGGTTCAAAAGTCAAGGGATAACAAGCACAAGGAAGTAAGAAGGGGCGAAAACAGGATGGGGAGGATGAAGGAAGAAATTCAGAGTGACTGCAAAGATGCTTTCAGAAGAGACAAGCAATCGCCCTCTTCGCCGCGGCAGTTTCATGCAAAGCACGGGAGAATGAGCCGAAAGGACCTAATCGCTTGCCCTCAAAGCCGATCAGAAAATCGATTCGGATGATTCCCGCGTTTCCAGGAAGCCCATTACAGCCAACTACGGAATCACAACTGAGGACTGGCCCGATGCCCGGCCAACCCTTTTAAAGTTGACACTCCCTGTTCCTCTTATATAATAGAAGCTTTTGCGCCTTGCGCCGCGGAAGCCAGTATGCGCATCGATGTCAGAGAGTTAGAGAATGGTCCCCTCAGGGTTGAGGGGGAATTTCTTCCTGACCAATTGGGCCTGCGACCCAGCGAAGGAAGGGTCGTCGAGAACCCCCTTGTGAATTTGGTGGCCGAAAAACATGGGATGCAGGTACGGCTGCGAGGCAACTTAAAGGTCTCTTTAGAGTTAGGTTGTGCCCGCTGTTTGGACTCGGTCAGGATGCAATTGTCACCTGAATTCGACCTGTTTTATCAGTCTAATTCAGGGTCAAGCCTGTCAGGAGAAATCGCACTGACAGAAATGGACACTGAGGTCGGATTTTTCAACGACTATTTTATCGATGTGACCGACATTGTAAGGGAACAGATTCTCCTGTCCTTACCCATGAAACCCATGTGCCGGGAAGACTGCAAGGGGTTATGTCCCCACTGTGGGGGGAACCGGAATTTCAAGGATTGTGATTGCCAGGAGTCAGAGGCCGACCCCCGCCTGGCTCCTTTGATTAAGATTAAAAGCCAGATGTCTCAGAAGTGAGTCTCATGAGCACTGAGCCTAACAGGCGCGGATACAACCTCACCGAGGCCTATCTCTGAGACCTATCTTTTAGAAGGAAACCGACATGCCAAACCCGAAACGCCGCCACTCCAAGTCTCGACGGAACAAAAGGCGAGCTCATGATTTCCTGACGGCCCCTTCCACTTCGGAGTGCCCGAATTGCCATGAAATGAAGATGCCCCACCGGGCATGTCCACATTGCGGGTACTATAACGGCCGCGAAGTTATTGAGGTGCGAGAGGAGTAGTTCTGATACTGTCAATTCGGGACTTCGCTGGCCTATCCTCCATTCGAAGCCGCGGAGAACAGAATTCCACCTTGACAGATAGAATTGTCTGAACTTGGGATTGTTTCCACAACTGCACCTATGATTAGGATTGCTGTCGACGCAATGGGCGGTGATCTGGCTCCTCAAATGGAGGTTCAGGGGAGTGTCCAGGCCGTTCAAGAGTACCCGGTGGGAGTGTTTCTGGTCGGAGCCAAGGATCGAATCCAGCAAGATCTGCGAAAGTACCGGACAGGTAACCTGCCCATCGAGATTGTGCACGCCAGTGAGAGCATAGCCATGGACGAACCGGTCTCTTCCGCTATCCGCAAGAAGAAAGATTCCTCCATGCGGGTGGCTGCCCAGCTCGTCAAGGAGGGCAAAGCGGATGGGGTCGTTAGCGCCGGAAATACCGGGGCCTGCATGGCCATTGCCAAGCTGGTGCTTGGCTCTCTTGCCAATGTGGACCGACCGGCCCTGGCGGCCATCCTCCCCACTGCCAAATTGAGACCCGCCCTGTTGATCGATGCGGGTGCCAACGTCGACTGCAAGCCGCAGCACTTGGCCCAATTTGCCATTATGGGGGAAATCTTCTCTCGCCTGGTTTTCAAAAATGACCGGCCCAAGGTCGGTTTGCTGTCCATCGGGGAAGAGGAAAGCAAAGGGAATGAGCTCACCAAGGAAGCGTTTCGCCTCCTGAAAACGGCCCCGTTTAATTTTGTGGGGAACGTAGAGGGCCGTGACGTCTTCAAAGGGGAGGTAGATGTTATCGTCTGCGACGGTTTTATCGGCAACGTTTCCCTCAAGACCGGCGAGGGCCTGACTGAAATGATCAGCATTCTCTTGAAAAAGGACCTTTCCAGCGACCCTATTTCCCAAATCGGGGGCTTGCTGACCCGCAGAGCGTTCAGAAATTTCAAAGCGCGGGTCGATTATGCGGAGACGGGAGGAGCCCCATTACTGGGAATCAGGGGCGTCGCCATTATTTGCCACGGCCGTTCCACGGCTAAAGCCATCAAGAATGCCATCCGCATTGCTCATATGCTTTGCTTGAACAAGCTCAATGAGAAAATCGAAAAGGAAATCAAAGCACTGGGCAATTTGCAGCCAGGCCATTGCCAAAGCCTCATGATCAACTAACGATGAGCCACATTGCCTTTATCTTTCCGGGGCAGGCTTCCCAGTATCCCGGGATGGGAAAAGAGCTGTTCGAGAAATACGAACCGGCCCGGGAGGTCTTTGAGGAAGCGGACCGGGTGTTGGGATTCTCTTTGAGTCAACTTTGTTTTGAGGGGCCGGAAGACGAATTGAAGTTGACCCAAAACACGCAGCCCGCAATTTTGGCAGTATCTGTGGCAGCCTACGGTGTGCTCGCCGCCAATGGAATTCAGCCCGATTATGTCGCGGGGCACAGTCTGGGCGAGTATTCAGCGCTAGTGGCCACCGGAGCCTTGGGCCTCCCCGAAGCGTTAACGCTGGTGAGAAACCGGGGGCGCTATATGCAGGAAGCCGTACCCATTGGCCAGGGCGCCATGGCGGCCATTCTGGGTCTGGACGAAGAAGTCCTCATGGGGATTTGTGCAGAAGCGGCCCAGGGTGAGATCGTCTCGCCGGCCAACTTCAATTCTCCTCAACAGACCGTTATTGCGGGATCTGCCGGTGCAGTGCAGCGAGCGATGAAGCTTGCCAAGGACCGAGGAGCCAAGAGGGCTGCGCCACTCCCTGTCAGTGCGCCTTTTCACTGTGCCCTGATGCGGCCGGCGGAAATCCAGTTGCAGCAGGATATCGCCCGATTGTGTTTTTCCGAGCCTGCATTCCCGCTCGTAAATAACGTGGACGCAGTCGAAGTGGCGACTTCCGCCAGGATTGGCGATTCCCTGGTCCGGCAGGTCTGCTCTCCGGTTCGCTGGACAGAATCCATGCAATTCCTCATCCGTCGGGGTGTGGAGTTCTTTGTGGAGGTTGGGCCTGGGCGTATCCTGTCGGGGCTGCTCAGGCAAATTGACCGCAACCTGAAACTGGCCAACGTGGAAAACGAGAAGAGTCTGAATGAAACTCTGACATTCTTGTCAAAGACTGAATGAAAGGAGAGGGGGGAGAACAAAAGTCTGAAGTATGAAGGACGAAGGATGAAGGCAGAAGCGAGAGGAGATTCATACTTTAGCCTTAAACCTTCATCCTTCTGATTAATGTTTGCCCAACCGGACGGCTTATGCTATTAGAAGACAAAGTTGCATTTGTCACAGGAGGTGCCCAGGGAATTGGTCGAGCCTGTGCCTTGGCCTTGGCGCAGGCGGGGGCCCATGTGGTCGTCGGCGACTACAATCCGGTAAAACTCCCGGACGTGGTGAAAGAGATTGAAGCGTTCGGCAGGAGAGGATGGAGCGTCCAGCTAAATGTGACAGATGGCGCTCAGGTCAAAGCGGCCTTTGAAAGTCTGATTGGACAATTCGGTCGATTGGATATCCTGGTCAATAATGCGGGGATCACACGGGACGGCCTTATCTTGCGCATGAAGCAGGAGGAATGGGACCTGGTTCTACAAACGAACTTGACCGGCGTGTTTCTCTGCACTCAAGAGGCCATCAAGATCATGTTGAAACAAAGGTCGGGTCGGATTATTAATATTGCGTCGGTCGTGGGCTTGATGGGGAACGCGGGACAGGCCAATTACGCGGCCTCTAAAGCAGGAGTCATCGGATTGACTAAGACCGTGGCCCAAGAAGTGGCTTCCCGGAATATTACAGTTAATGCCGTGGCCCCTGGGTTCATCGATACGGCCATGACTCAGGCCCTGCCCGAAGCTGCTCGCACTCGACTTCTTGAGAGGGTCCCACTCAACAGGATGGGGACCGACCAGGATGTGGCCAATGCTGTGAAATTCCTGGCGTCCGATGAGGCTGGTTACATCACCGGTCAGGTGCTGAATGTCAACGGTGGAATGTACATGTAATGATCTAAACAATCATATTACCGAAATCCCAATAACAAGAGGAGAATCAGAATGGCAGCTTCAGTTGAGGAGAAAGTGAAACAGATCATTGTCGAGCAATTGGGAGTAGATGAGTCGGAAGTGACGCCGACAGCCTCCTTTGTGGATGATCTTGGAGCCGATTCGCTGGACACCGTGGAACTCGTCATGGCCTTCGAGGAAGGCTTTGGGCTTGAGATTCCCGACGAAGACGCTGAGAAGATCCAGACCGTGGCCGATGCCATCTCTTACATTGAGAAGAACGCTAAGTCCTAACATGCCTTTTTCCCTGAGGTTTCTGGCTTTGGCCAGGATATGGAGCCGGGATGTTGTGGCACCCAGCCCGAGATCTTCATTTCCGCAAGAAACTGAGGAGGCTTTATCTTGAAACGGAGAGTCGTAGTAACTGGTGTCGGGCTGGTTTCAGCATTAGGGATCGGCACAGAGGAAACCTGGGAAGGGCTTCTTGCCGGAAAGAGTGGCGTTTGTCCCATCACCCGTTTCGACACTTCTCAATACTCAGTCCGAATAGCCGCTGAAATCAAAGGGTTCGATCCTCTAAACTGGATCGAGAAAAAAGAAGTCAAGAAAATGGACCCTTTCATCCACTACGCCATTGCTGCGGCTCATTTTGCCATGAAATCGGCAGGTCTCGAGATCAGTCCTGAACTGGAGCCTCGGGTCGGAGTTTACATCGGATCCGGAATTGGAGGGTTTTCCACCATCGAGAAGGAACATGAGGAACTCCTCAAAGGGGGTCCTCGCCGCATCTCCCCATTTTTCATTCCCGCTGCGATCATTAATCTTGCCTCGGGCCGGGTATCGATTCGTTATAAGGCCAAGGGTCCCAATTCGTCTACCTGCACCGCTTGTTCCTCCAGTTCTCATGCCATCGGGGACGCTTTCCGGATCATTTCCCGTGGAGAAGCTGACGCCATGATTTGCGGAGGGTCTGAAGCTGCAATTACTCCGATGGGGGTAGGTGGGTTTGCCTCAATGAGAGCCTTGTCAAACAGAAATAATGACCCGGCTCGGGCCAGCCGCCCCTTTGACAAGGATCGGGACGGATTCGTGATCGGGGAAGGAGCCGGGATCCTGATCCTGGAAGAACTGGAAATGGCCAAACGGAGGGGTGCGCGGATCCTGGCCGAGATGGCTGGTTACGGAATGACCTCCGATGCATTTCATATTACTGCGCCTGCCGAAGACGGTGACGGAGCCTATCGAGTGATGTTGGCGACTCTCAAGGATGCGGGCATTCAGCCGGAACAAGTGGGCTACATTAACGCTCACGGGACTTCCACTCCTTACAACGACAAGATCGAAACGGCAGCTATTAAGCGGGTCTTTGGCCATCACGCTTATAAGGTGGCCATCAGTTCCACTAAGTCTATGACCGGACACTTGCTGGGTGCGGCCGGCGGTCTGGAGGGAGGTATTATGGCATTGGCCATCGCCCGCCAGAAGATTCCCCCTACCATCAATTACGAGACCCCGGATCCGGATTGCGATCTGGACTATGTCCCCAACCTCTGTAGGACGGGCAATTTCGAGTATGCCCTCTCTAACTCGTTCGGCTTCGGAGGAACTAACGCCGCCATTCTGATGAAGCGCTACGAATAGTCATTAGTACCATTTTGAGAGAGAAGGCAAGTGGATGGCGCATCATCAGTAGAATTGACCGCTTCGACATGGTGTGTTCCGACCTACCGCAAAGCTCTAAGCCGCCACAAGACTCTGGCCGCTTACACTCCGCTGCCAAATGTAATCATACACACGACTCGCGACGACTTCAGTCTCCTCTTCGGTGAATGGCGGCCGGGGCAGCGACCGGTAGAGACTATCTAAGATGAAGATCCTGACCTCGGCCTGAGTTGACGTATTCTGTGTCCAGTTGTGCATCGGCGTGAGCAACTCTCGCAGTGACGCCAACAGCCTCTTGCTGGCTTGTTTCAGGCGCTCGCGATCGGTTTTATCGATGTTTTCCTTGAACAGCAGGTCGAACAGGGCCAGCTCGCTGTCGCTGAGGCCTTCCTCGGCCGCACGGCGCTGTTCCGCATCAAGACTGGCGGCTAGCTAGCGCAACCAACTGCGCAAACGTCGCCTCGACCGTCGCCTGATCCTTCTCCCGATTGTAGTCTGCGATGATCTCCTGGTATTTCTTGTAGTAGTCCATCCGCAACGGGTTGTGCGCGAGCATCTCGGCAAGCTTCTTCTCCACCACGTCGCGGATGTCTTGAAGGGCGGCGTGCTTTCGGCGGACCTTCTTCGCGAATTCGTCCCGCAGCTTCGCGAAGTCGATCTTGCTCAAATCCACCGTGAGCTCCTCGGCAAATTCTTCGCCAGGTGGGCCGTTGACGAGGCATACCAGGTCCGCCCGCCGGTTATAGTGCGGCGCCCGTTGGCCCTGAATCTTCAACTCGCGCGCGGCAAGAAAGCGGTTGTTGCCCGGGTTTCGGAAGTCGATCACCCGGGCATGGGCGTGACACGTCTCGCCGTTCTCATCGCACTACTCGACGGGCACCCCCCCACGGATGAAGCCGTAGAACTCGCGGTTGTGCTGGAGAAGAGAGCGGGCGAAGTCACTGTGCGTCAGCTTCTCGATCGCCTGTTCGCGGGCCACCTCGGGGATGAATGGATTCAAGCGTGCGAGCGCCGCGCGGAGGTCCCGCACCAGTACCACGTCCCGCTCTGAGGTGCGCCCCAGCGTTCCCTGCGGCCCGAAGGTCTCGGCGTTCTAGGCCGCGCTGGGGCGCGGCGCTCCCAGGAGTGTTCATACCGCAATCTCCCTGCTCATCAGGCGCGGCAGCAGCAGGTCGCGGGCGGCGCGGAGCGCTTGATTCTGAACTTGCAGAACCTCGCCTGATCTATCAGTGGCTCGACAAATTCGTGAAAGTCTCGCTGAACATTTGGAGGAGGAACAATAATCTCTGCGGCAGAGAGGCATGGTTAATTACCTTCTGAACCGTCGCAGGTAGACGAAAGAAGTAGTAGACATACCGAGCGTCTGCGATGGTGGGGTCCACCGTTAGCTTCATCTG
>DATKMG010000775.1:0-5029 GCA_035541995.1 Terriglobia bacterium | reverse complement strand
CAGCGGCCAGGATTATTGGGGGAAAATGGCGGATCCATTCGATCCGAAATTCCGAGCGGCAGCTGAACAGAGTTTTGGCCGGCAAGCAGCTAAATATCGCGATGACCCTTGGTGCCTGGGTTATTTCATCGACAATGAAATCTCCTGGGGGGGTGGAGATTCAGACCGGACTCACTTCGGCCTGGTGTTCGGAACTCTGACAGGGACAAAAGGCCTGGCTGCTAAACGCGCATTTCTCGAAGAACTGCAGCAGCATTATGCAACTGTGGAAAAGTTGAACGCGGCTTGGGACACCCATTTTGCTTCCTGGGAAGCATTCCTGATCACAGCCTGGAACCCGGGAGGGCCCTTGAACCTGGCGATGCGCGCGGATTTCAGCCAGTTCCTAAAAGTCTTTGCTCGCCAGTACTTCCGCGTGGTGAAGGAATCACTGCGTAAATTCGATCCCAACCACATGTACCTGGGCTGCCGCTTTGCCTTTTACACCGTGGAAGCCGCGGAGGCCGCGTCTGAGTCTTGTGATGTGGTGAGTTTTAATATTTACCGGCGGCGGATCGATCCTGAAAACTGGGCAATTGTGAATCGCCTCAACCGGCCTTGCATGATCGGGGAATTCCATTTCGGTGCTTTAGACCGCGGGATGTTTCACACGGGCCTCGTGTCGGCACCCAATCAAGCCGGGCGGGCTTCCCTTTACCGGGACTACCTATACAGCCTGGCCGACAACCCGGCATTTGTGGGTTGTGGTTGGTTTGAATATTTTGACGAACCCCTGACGGGCAGGACCTATGATGGCGAGAACTACAATATCGGGCTGGTGACGGTTACTGATACGCCGTACACCGAACTCGTGGAAATGGCCAGGGCCGTCCATAAAGAGATTTACCGTCGACGTGCAGACAAGTGAAGTTTGACAAAGAGCAACGAACATCCGACTGCACAGGAGCCAGGTAATTCTCGACTTCCGGGCAGTCTTGATCCAGCCAGCGCACTAAGCAATCGCCCCCCAATCAGCCTCCCCTGAGGTTTTTTGGGTAGACAGCTCTTCTTCTTTTGTCTTTGCACAGGTCGCAGGAGTGGCAGGGGTCGGATACCCCGCCTTAGAGCTGCGCCTTCAGGAGGCCAATGTTATTCGGCACGCGATAGGTTTCCCACACAGTGTCGCCGTCGAAATCGAGTACGACGTAGCCGTGAGGACTAAATCCTTCCGGCTCCTGCGGGATCCAGAAATTCGGTCCATCAAGAAGTCGCGCCTTGGGCGCTTGAGGTTGCGCGGGCAGGATGAGCCACTGGTAGACATTTCCATGCGCGTCGGGAAGATCGTCTCGAAATGCGGGGAAGCCCCCGTGCCCGATACAACGACCTTTGAAGCCCCAGGTGGGGTGTGGTTCGTATAAAACCAAGCGGTGTTCATGACCCCAGAACCAGGCGTGAATCCGCTGCGTGTTTAACAGGTCGGCCAAAGCGATCTGCAGGTCCGGGCCTTGATCATCGAGTTGTGAGAACGGCTGGTGGTGGGAAAACAAAATGAGCTTCCGGTTTCCCGCGGTGTTCACAATCGACTTTACCCACGCCACCTGCTTCTCGTCCAAGTCGAAGTCTTGGTAGGCGGTGTCCAGGCAGACCAGAACCCACCTGGAGTTTTGCAGGGCAAAGCAACTGGCGGGTTGTTGGAAGAAGCTGCCAAGGGCCTGGAAATAGCCCTTCCCGCCAGAGTACATCTCGTGGTTGCCGTTCAGAGTGCGGTTGATGGTCCCGGCAGGTCGGTTGGGCCAGTTGCCCACCAGGCGATCCTGGATTTCGTCGTCTTCACCCGAATAGTAGGTATCGCCCAGGTGCAGCACAACGTCGCAGCGATCCAGGCCCTCGATGCACTTGGCAACGGCGGGTGCACCGTAAAGCCCGGTTCCCCAGTCGGCGAACAAGGCGATTCGCGCATTGTCGGGTATGATCTGCGCTACAGGCGGGGGGTCGATCCAGTCGGCTTTGGGAGGCTTGAAGATTAGCTCCGGCGCCACCTGCAACCAGCCGGCAATGTCATCGTTGTCGAACTTCACCGACAGGACCCCGAGGGTGAAACTGTTTCCGGTTGGGATTTCGATTGTCTGCGCTGGCTGTACGGTTTGCACCTGGCCGACAGCAGTAGCCTGCTTAGCCAGAAGCGTTTGCAGGCGGGATGCTATGCCATTCTGCGGCGTGTGCAGGATGGAGTTGCCTTGGCTCCCCTTTTTCAAGATAGGCTTTGCGTCCTGTGACAGGATGCCGATGGCGTCGTGCCATGCTGCGATCAGGCGTTGCTGCTCGGAAGGATCGCCTCCCGCGGCCTGACCGGCCGCAGCTTTTACGGCGCTGTTCATCTGGTCGGGGTTGCTCTGGAATGCTTCTTGAAACATGGCGTACGGTACAACAGTTTGTCCGATAGGCATCAATCTCTTCCCTGCGGCCATTGGCCGAGCAAGCCCTTCAGATCCTGGTCGAACTCTACGCGAAGAATGGCACTAAGACGGATTTCCGTTTTCGCCTCCCGGTTGCAGGACGGTCTGCATTGGATGCCATCCGAGGAGCCATCATGTCTAGATATCGCCAATTCAGCAACTGTGTTTCGTCTCAAACATGTTTGGTGCGCTGCCGATGAAGCACCATCTCCCCAGCCGGCAGCTTTCCGGAGGATTGCCATCGGAGGCGCAGAACCAAACTGGCAGTCACCACGGGACCGTAACGGTGTCTTCGGGACTTGTAGGCGGCGGGCCAGCGAATGGGACTAGAAAATAGTCACTAGTCAGCTCTTTCCTTCCGGCATCCAGTGTGATGCGAAGGAACCCGGGTTCCTTGTCATTATACGCCATTAGCTTCAGGTCGGAGTGGGTCGTTTGAAAACCTGCTGGCAGCGCTTTCCCACCTGTGGTCTTTTCAATCTGGTGAAGCAAGGCGAGCTTGTTGGCGTAGCCGCCCGCCCCGGCAACGATATAGGGTACTTTCTTCGCTCCCAGGTTGCGTTCAAACCGCTGATAGGAGTGCACGTGGCCAGAAAGCACGGCGGTAGGGATACGTCCCGTTGCTTGAATGACACAATCGAGCGCGATTTCGATGTCCGGATACCCTCCGTGCGTGGTATCGAGCGAATAGGGAGGATGGTGGACGGCAACGAGCAGCGCCTTATCCAAAGGGGCGTTGCCTACCTGAGCCTCAAACCACTGCTGTTGCTCACTTGTGCCTCTCGCGTCGAGTGCGCCGTCGACATTGGAATACAGTCCTACAATCGTTGCGAAGGGGGTCCCCAGCGACCAGTAGACGTAAGGTTGCGTCATGGTGGGGCGATAAGGGCTGTCATGGTGGCTCATGGTGTCGCAAAAGTTGCGCATGAAGCCGAAGAGGGAGGGCTCAGTGTCCACGGGATCGCCTGGTCGAGTGGAAGTATCCCCATCGTGGTTGCCTGCGATTGCGAAGATGGAAGCGTGATAATTCTGGTAGGGCTCGTAAAACTGGCTTGCGTAGAGTTTGCTTTCACCATTGAAGTAGACGACGTCTCCAAGATTGTAATAAAACGCAGGAGTGGGTTTCTTGGCAGTTGTGGCCTCGGAAATCTGATTGTCCATCGCGTCCCCGATGGCCTTCTGGACGTCATCTCCATGGATGCCCCCGGTGTCGCCCACAGAGTGAAAGACAAGGACGCCCGTATCTTGAGCCGCCTTCACTACGTCCGGTGAAATCAAGTCCAAACTAAGACTCAAGTTGTTGAGGTTGGTAGCTGGCGGGGCTATGAACCGAGGATATAGTTTTGGCGGCGCGACTGGATCACCCAGTGGGCGCTTGCTCTTGCCGAACGGGGTGTGGGGGTACGTCGTTGTGGGAACCAAATGTTGGGGAATCGGTGTGGTTCTCAAAAGGTGTGAGTACGAATGTGAAGCCATGGGATCTCCTCCTCAGGGAATGGTCGCCCAACTGAACTTACAGAATTGCATAACTTAAAGGAAGAAAGCACTCGTATCGGAGAAAACGGCATCAAATTCTCCAGAGTCTTGGGGAATCCATGAAGTTGGCTAGTATTGCCGCTGCCAGCGGCTTCACTGCTCATTTCGTGAACCACCGACCTCGGCCGAGCCTACCCCTTCAGTCCGAGAGTTCCACTCGTAGAGCCAATGCTCGATGAGATGTTCGTCCACATAGACCCCTTAAACTATCTGGTTACAGATGGCTTCCAATTGTAATATGAGTTGTATTTTACAGCCATTTTGACACGGCTTTCTGCAAAACATGCAAGGTGTTATCAAGTTGAGGCGAGGCGGGCAAACTGAGAGGATGAAAACCAAAGAACGGCGTAAAATCGTCAATTTCTGCGCATCGAACTGAACAAGCTCATACCTATCCTCAATGTTTACATAGATGCTGCCCTTACCATCTGCCACGGCAAATTCCGGGTTTCCGCCCTACCCACAGCTCTGTGCAAAAGTGAATCTTTTTCTGATGGGGAGGAAAGTCAATGATGAGATCTGGGCCTCAATATAGTAAAGTAAGGTAGGGAAAAAGCAGGAGAAGAACACCAAGAGGCGCACCATGACTGACCGCTTGAGCCAGTTGGCTGGAGCCGACTTGAACGATCTCAGAGTGGCCAAGTCCAAACTCGAGTACCCAGGCCTAACGGCCAAAATTGCTGCCTTGATTGGCAAGCCGATAGAAACGGGCTTCAAACTGCTCCCGAGGAACTGGAGTGAGAAAGTAGCGGATCTTACTCAGGCGGCCCTGCTCAAAGGGCTGGAGTTTTCTGTCCGCACGATGGGCGAAATCGAGACAAAAGGCGCCCGGGATTGGCTTCACAAGGTTCTGGTTACCAGTTCAGGAGTCGCTGGCGGCGCAGTCGGGCTTGCGTCCCTACCCATTGAGCTGCCAATTAAAGGACCTCTCTATTGGACTTAGGTTGGGAAAAGCATTCCAGAAGAACGATCACAAGCTGCCCAAGTAGCCTCAGCGAATGGCTCCGCGGACCTCCTCATATTGGAGGTCTGCGGTTTTTTTCGAAATCCTTTCTGCG
>DATKMG010000774.1:0-2498 GCA_035541995.1 Terriglobia bacterium | reverse complement strand
CAGCCGGAAAGCTCGTTGTAAACGTTCCCTTTGTGCACCAAAACGGCAATCATTTCGTCCTGCCAGGGCCAAGAGGGATGGCACGCGATGATGGTCAGTTCGGGGAAATCCGCGGCCAGATCGTCCAAGTGAATTGGCTGGCAATACTTGATCTTGATGCCCATGCCGCCCGGGAGCCCGGCACCGATGCCAGTTGTGCCGCTGTGGAACTGCACCGGCACCTTCAGCTCGACACATTTTTCCCAAAGCGGATAAAAGCGCCGGTCATTCGGGAAAAATGCCTGTACCGCCGGCTGAAACTTCAAACCAAGACAGCCGAGTTGCTTTACCGCCCGGTCTGCCTCGGCGATAGCCATTTCGCCCGACCAGGGATCGACTCCGGCAAATCCTCCAATGAAGGCATCCGGGCAGCTCTTAACGACAGCCATCAGCGAGTCATTGCTAAGCTTGGGCAACCCCGAAGCGCTCTCGGCATTCCACCCCATCAGAATGCCTTTGACGTCCGCCTTCAGAAAGTCCTGTGCCATGTCCTCGGCAGACTTCGCCTGCAGATTGAACTTGTAATATTTCTGCATGGCATCGTTATACTTTCCCAGGGCGTTGTTCATTTCCTGGGTCGTGAGGTGGGCATGCACGTCGATGGCTCTCATGATGGCTCCTTATCTATCAATGCTTTCGTGAGAAGGTTCTGACCCTTTGCCGCTGTCCGTCTTGCTGCCCCGTCCGGAAAAAGGGGGGTACTCGGCCGTCGCGGGGTTTCTCTCCGCGGCAGCGACTCGTGTTTTTCTCGCGCCTGGGCTTTGTCTCAGGGAGCGCAGGCAGCCTTGGTGGTCTCCTGTTGGGCTTCCATAATCCCGAAACGCTCCTTCTCACCCATTGACCACAAGGCAATCTGTGAGTAGGTTTCGCACCATCGGGCACAGCTTTCCAACACCGGAACCCCTGCGTTCCGCCGAATTTTCTGAGCAAGCGATTGGATCTCGACCAAGTCCCGCAAAACCTGTTGTCTATCCTGTCCGTTCATCAGCTCACCCTCTCTTCCGATGATCGAAAACTATTCTTGCTTTTAGTTCGTAACGTGGGAGGCTAAATGGCTTTAAGATCTCTACAGGAATCTTTACGCCTATGTTCTGCCGCAGGAGACTTTCCGCTGCGATCGTCAAAGCCGGATAATTGTTCTCGTTCGTTTCTGACTGAGCTTCTACCTTGACTGCGACTTTGGCGGCGAGTTCATCGCCATCAATATGAATTTCAATTCGCTCAGACAGCTCGTTGATTTCACCGAGAAGGGCTTGAACGGAAGCGGGATATACGTTCGTGCCTTTGACATTCACCATCTGGTCGGTTCGTGCCAGTACTCCTCCCCTCAAGGAGATCCAAGTCCGACCGCATGAGCACGTCTCTCGGTGCCATTCCACCAGGTCGTGGGTCCGATACTTAATGAGCGGGAGAATAGTGGATTCATAATTCGTCAGAACAAATTCTCCTCTGCCGCCATCGGGGACAAGTTTCCCGTCATCATCAACCACGATGCCGTAGGCCGTGCTCTCGCCGAGATGCATTCGATTGTCGTGGGCTGGGCATTGCCAACTGGCGGATCCCCACAGCTCGGAAATACCGTAGAGGTCAATCGCTTTAGCGTTCCACGCTGATTCCAGCGCACGACGCAGCGCCGGCACAATGGATCCCGGCTCGCCTGCGGTGGTAATCATGCGGATTGAAGTTGCTCGTGGATCGACGCCGACTTCTCGAGCTACCTCGGCCAGACGTAGAGCATAGGTAGGAGTGGCAACGAGCACCGTGGGTTTGAACTGCTGAATATGGCGAATCCGCGTCTTGCTGTCGGTCCCCCCGGCACTGATCACCTGCGCGCCCAGAAGAATGGCATCAAAGTAGGCGGACCAGAATGCCTGGAAGGTGCCGAAAGGAAAGGCAAAGAAAAAGACGTCAGTGGGCCGAATGCCGTGAGCCCACCACTGGTACGTCCAAGTGTTGATGACGTCGGGAAAGCTACCCGGCTCGAGGACCGGTGTTCCCGTACTCCCTGATGTCTGATAGAACAGCGAGACATATTCCTCGCTGCCAGGGACATTACTTTTTCCCTGTTGCTGGTATTTCACCAGATCCGATTTGTCGATGGTGGGCAGCTTGTCTACGTAGTCATCGAGGCTACGGATGTGCTCTGGCCGGATCCCGGCCTTGTCATACAATTCCCGATACATCGGGATTCGTTCGTAAGCGTACTGGATCAATGCCTTCAGGCGCTTCAGATGAAGCGCATCCAATTGCTGGCGCGGCATTGTTTCCAAGTCCTTGTTCCAATACGGACAATCATTTGCAGGCGCACTATAAAGAGGTCTTATCATTGGTACACGACCCATTTCCCCTGCCTTTGGAACACGAGGTGACGCCGTCGTAGCCGGCTTCGGCCGCTATGCACACCCATAAGAGGCGAGCAAATCTAGTTTGCGGTTAGCCTAAAGTCGGCAGATCGACAC
>DATKMG010000773.1:0-14033 GCA_035541995.1 Terriglobia bacterium | reverse complement strand
TTCCTGCCGCCAAGAAAGAGACACTACGCTTCCCCGCTTCCTTCCATTCGCCGGTCAACCATCCTGCGATGTTACTGGCAACGATGGTCCCTCCCATCATGATCGGCCATCCAATCACCGGCCCAGCCGGGCCCAGGTAGCTGGCCCCCATAGCATAGAAGAGAATCCCGCCAAACATCATAATCCCCATTAAAGCGGCACCCAGCCAATAGACTCCTGTTCCGGGCTCCCTGTAATTGCTCCAGCCGCTCTTGCGGATCAACCAGAGACAATAGGCCAAATTTGCCAGGAAACCACATGAGAATGTCAGCGCCCAAATGCTCATGCTGGCCATGGGGGGATTTGTTCCGAGTTCCACGGCCAGCTGCTGAGTCTCGCGACTAAAGGCGAAGCTGAAATTCAGCATTGAAGAAAATAGGCCCGCCAGGATTGCAATGATGAGCCCCGAAGTCATAGAATGCGGCGTTAACTGCGTTGATCCGGCGCTAGCTTGCTGTTTGTTGCGCAATCCGCCCGCCCGGGCACACAGCCAGATTCCAGCTACCAGGATGGCGTTGCCAGCCAGGACGATCATCCCCTGGCGGGTAGCCAGAGATCCGGGTTTGAGGATCAGCAGAGGGACCAGTGAACCCACCCCGGCAATGATCCCCATCATCAAGGCTAACCCTAATCCTAGACCAAGCCGATCCAGTCCCAGGCCGAAAAAGACCGAGCCCAGCCCCCAGGCAAATCCAAATCCGCAAACCAACAGCAGTGGTGCGCTCTTTATCACGACTCCGAGGTGCGGAGTGCTGAGGCCAGCCACGGCCCAGGGAACAAGCACCATGCCTACCACCGAATAAACCAACCAGATGTGCTCCCACTTCCAACCTTTCATGTGCTTCAAGGGCAGTGCGAAAACCCCGTTAAATACCCCACCCAAAACCGCCAGTAGGATTCCGCCAAATAGGAAAGACTCAGACACGGCCGTCACCCCCTGCCGGATTCAATAGGCCATCTTCTATGATTGACCAACCCAACTCTCCCGTGGAGTTAAGAAAATAACTATTTTAGGGCCCAGTAGCCATTACAATCTAAGAAGATCGATGTATGCTTGGTTCGACCGAACTAACTGACGTATTGGAATGCTGATGGTCTGGTTTGTAAGAACCCGGGGTGCTTCTCAATACATCACTCCCTGCCCCGGGCAAGCAGCAGAATTACTTCCATTTGTCCCGGCCCCTCAATTGTTCCAACATGGACGGAATCTTGCCCACTCTGGCTCACCCGTGGTACAAGAGGAGAGGGGATCGGTTGATGCTTAAAGATCCTATGCGTGGGAAACCTCCTTTGGAGGAGATATGCGAAGACGAATCATGCTTACATGGCTAGGTGCTGTACTGTCACTTGCTGGATGTCACGTCGCGCACGAGGGGGGCAAATCTGCCGGCACGACAAAATTCACGAATGCGAATCCCTTCGCCAATCCGAGTACGCTGGTGTACCAGTCGCCACCGTTTGACCGAATACACGACACCGACTACCAGCCGGCACTGGAAGAAGGGATGCGCCAGCAGCTGGCCGAGATCAGCAAAATCGCGGCCGATCTGGCAGATCCAACCTTCGAAAATACCATCCTGGCACTGGAGCGGTCAGGAGCGCTACTCACCCGTGTGTCCAAGGTGTTCAATGCGCTGACACGCTCGAACACCAATGACACACTGCAGAAGGTACAGACCGAAGAAGCGCCGCGGCTCGCCGCGCACGCTGATGCTATTCACCTCAATGACGCACTCTTCAACCGGGTCAAGAGTGTGTATGACCGGCGGGCAGACCTCGGTCTGGAGCCGGTGCAGAGGTTCCTTGTCGAGCGCTATTACCGCGATTTCGTACGTGCCGGCGCAATGCTTTCGAACCCCGACAAAGCGCGACTTCGCCTCCTGAATGAGGAGGAGTCGAAGCTCACAACCGACTTCCAGAATCGTCTGCTGGCGGCGACCAAGGCCGGGGCAATTGTCGTAGACGACAAGGACCAGCTCGACGGGCTCAGCGATGTTGAAATCGCCGCTGCAGCCGAAGCAGCCCGCCAACGCAAGCTCGACGGTAAATGGGTGATTCCATTGCAGAACACCACGCAGCAACCAGCCCTGGCCTCGGTCAAGAACCGGAGACTGCGAGAGCGGCTGTTTCAATCCTCGATTACGCGGACGGAGCTTGGCGACAGTAACGATACCCGCGAAATCGTCAAACGGCTCGCGGAGATGCGCGCCGAACGCGCCCGGCTGCTCGGCTTTCCAAACCTTGCTGCCTACGTGCTCGACGACCAGATGTCCAAAACGCCGGAGGCAGCGATCAAGCTGCTTAATGATCTGGTGCCGGCCGCGACCGCCAAGGCTCATGCCGAGGCGGCGAAGATGCAGGCCCTGATCGACCGGAAGAAGGGCGGCTTTAAGCTCGCACCCTGGGACTGGCAGTACCACGCAGAACAGGTCCGCAACGCGGAATACGGATTGGATGAGTCACAGCTCAAACCCTACTTCGAATTGAATCGCGTGCTGCAGGACGGAGTTTTCTTCGCTGCCAATCAGCTTTACGGCCTGACCTTCAAGGAACGCATAGACATCCCCGTCTACCACCCCGATGTCAGGGTGTTCGAAGTGTTGGATGAGGACGGCACCTCAATGGGACTGTGGTTTTGCGACTATTTCAAACGGGACAATAAGGTCGGAGGAGCGTGGGAGGACACGTTTGTCGACGGTACCGGTCTGTTGCACACCAAGCCTGTCGATTCCAATATCGCCAATTTCAGCAAACCTGCACCGGGCCAACCGGCCCTTCTCAGCTTCGATGACGTCAAAACAATGTTCCATGAGTTCGGGCATTCCTTGCATGCGCTGTTGACCCATGTTGAGTACCCGCGTCTTGCAGGCACGAATGTGCCGACGGATTTTGTGGAATTCCCGTCGCAATTCAACGAGCACTGGGCATTGTATCCTCCTGTGTTGGCACATTACGCGAAACATTATCGCACCGGGCAACCCATGCCGCAGGCGCTGGTTGATAAACTAAAGAAAGCGCGCACGTTCAATCAGGGGTTTGCCACTACCGAGTATGTCGCCGCCGCCCTGCTTGACATGGCGTGGCACACCCTACCGGCAGGACCACAACAGCAGGACGTGGATGCATTCGAGATGGAAGCGCTCAAGCGTTTTCACATCGACTTACCCGAGGTGCCGCCACGCTATCGCACCAGCTACTTCGCCCATATTTGGAGCGGAGGGTATGCCGCTAACTACTATGCGTACATTTGGAGCGAAGTTCTGGATGACGACGCTTATGCCTGGTTTACTGAGCATGGGGGCATGACCCGCGCTAATGGCCGGCGCTTGCGCGACATGATCCTATCGCGCGGTGGTACGGACGACGTGGGTGTTCTCTACCGCGCGTTCCGTGGGCGCGATCCGGTGGTGACGCCACTGTTAGAGGAGCGTGGATTAAGAGCCAGATGAATGCTTAGACCCCTTGGCGGATCCTCATCCTGTAACATAGGAGACCCTGCATGAAACTCACATCCGTCGTTTTGACTGCATCCGCTTTGGCAACAGGGCTCTGTGGTTGCGGGTTTTTGTTAAGTGGCAGCCCAGTTTCCGGCCGCGATTCTCCACAACAAGTCACTCAGGCGGTCTCCACGGTTAAGACCAGCAGAGAAAGCGCCTGGACGATCGGCATCTATACAGGGCCCTCCCCATTTCAGCTTTCGCCCCCTGCTCGTGTCAGGAACCCGATCTTGACGGGAGTGGATGTCAATGACTTGAAGGTCGACATTGTCGCCCATCCCTTCATGATTGTTACGAACTCTTCGTATTTCTTGTTCTTCACTGCCAAGGATGGCAAGACCGACACGGGTGGGATTGGCCTGGCGGAGAGCAAAATTGGACTGGACTGGAAGTACCGACAGATAGTTATTCATGAGCCGTTTGTTTTGGCTTATCCCTATGTTTTTGAGTGGCAGGGCGATTATTACATGATACCTGAGGCCCATACCGAAACCTCCGTCCGGCTGTACCGAGCAACTGAGTTCCCGTGTAAGTGGAAATACGAAGGAGACTTGCTCACAGGCGATCATTTCATCAGTTCGACGGTAGTGCGGTACCAAGACATGTGGTGGATGTTTATCGGGCGGCTCGGTAATGAGACGTTACGGCTGTTTTATGCGCATGACTTGAAAGGGCCGTGGACTGAGCATCCTCTAAGCCCAATCGTCAAGAAAGATCTGAATACTGCAAGACCGGCGGGCAGACCTTTCGTCATCGATGGGACCCTTTACCGGCTGGGTCAGGACTGTTATCCAACCTATGGAAATCAAGTGCACGCCTTTCAAATCACAGACATCAGCACCACGACATATGCAGAGAAAATGATCGATACTCCTCTGGTAAAATCCTCGTCGAATGGCTGGAATGCCGAGGCCATGCACCATGTGGATGCCCATCAAATCGGCAAGAATGAGTGGATAGCCGCCGTTGATGCACTAGGCAAATAATCCTTGAGCCCTCGTGGGACTGATGTGTACTGGGCCAGTGATGGGTGGTGGCTCGCAGCGGAGCCTGGGGGTTGGATATTTATGAAGCGGCAGGAGGCTGGGACCGCCGAGCCCCAGCTCGGCAAGGGCCGACGTGGGCGTCGGCGATCCCAGGCAGTCCTTGCGAGCTGGCCCTCGACGAAAATTCTATCGCCCTTACAGAGCTCTGAGGGGAGGCACCCGGCATCCTGCCGCTGCACTGACGTGACTTTTTCACTTGCCCTCTGCGAGTGAATCGGTACTGTTGCTCTGGTACTACACGTGTAGCCATCTGCAGAACTCGGAAAAGTAAAGAAGATATCCAGAAATTATCAATGCCGTTGGGCAAAACCCATTTCACAGTAAGGGCCGAGCAGAGGAACGCTGTCACCCTGAGAGGCACGCCTCACCACGATCTCAGCGGTTTCGCTGGGGGAGAGGGGTTCCTTGCTCAACCCCCCAGAATTCCTCATTTGACCGATCCGTTACTAAGCACGAAATTTTCCCATTGACAGTCGATGGTAGTTGCGAGATATTTCTCCCATCGATAATCGCTGGGAAGCCCTCTTTTTGAGAAGAGGCGTCCGGTGAAATGTACAAGAGGAGTACAACGGATGGGGAACAAACAACCGATTATGACTATGGATTTATTGCCCGGTACCCTGGACCTGCTAATCCTTAAGACACTGACCCATGGATCGATGCACGGCTACGGGATTGCTCAGCACCTAAAGCAAGTTTCCGATGAGGTGATCGAGGTTGGTGAAGGATCGCTCTACCCATCGTTGCAGCGGTTGCTGCTGAACGGCTGGGTCACGGCCGAGTGGGGACAATCGGACAATAATCGCCGGGCCCGCTACTATCGGCTCACCTCTTCAGGGCGCAAACAACTGGCTGCGCAAGAAGAAAACTTCAGCCTGCTCCTGGGAGCAATTGCCCGAATTCTACAGACCGCCTGAGGTGAATATGGGGAAATTGCTTCGGATGTGGCGTCGCCTGATGTTTATCTTCCGGCGGGACAGGATGGACCAGGACCTCGCAGAAGAGATGCGACTGCACTTAGAGATGAAGACCCAGGAGAAGAAAGAAGCCGGCTTGAGCGAAGAGAGAGCCCGGCAAGCTGCCAGCCGTGATTTTGGCAATGCCGTGCTCTTAAAAGAAGTGAGCCGTGAAATGTGGGGATGGACTAGCGCTGAATCTATCGCCAAAGATGTCCGCTACGGCCTTCGGATGCTGGTTAAAAACCCCGGCTTCAGCACCTTGGCCGTGGTCACTCTGGCGCTGGGCATCGGTGCAAGTACGGCCATTTTCAGCGTTGTGTATGCGGTGGCGATTCGCCCGTTGCCTTTTGAGCATCCCGAACAACTCGTAACCCTCTGGAAAACCGACCGCCAATTCTCTCAGACACCGGTATCCGGCCCAGACTTTCTCGATTGGGCGAAACAGAACGACGTCTTCTCGGCGCTGGCTGCAGGGGCAATCTATGATCCAGCCCTGACGGGGGCTGGCGGGGCGGAACACCTTTATGGAATCCAGGTAACACCGGAGTTCTTCAAGGTGTTAGGGATTGAGCCTGCGAAGGGTCGTGCGTTTCTCCCTAGTGAGGACCAGCCGGGCCGGAATCATGTTGTTGTCCTCGGTAAAGGGTTTTGGACTTGGGGACCTGGTGGAGACCTGGCAGCTGTGGGGAAGACTCTCACCCTAGACGGAGAGAAATTTACCGTAATCGGGACCATGCCGGAGGCGTTCCGATTTCCGCAGATCTGGGGTATCACAGACCCTGAGATTTTTGCTCCATTCCCCCTCGACCGGCTCCAGAAGAATCGCAACGCCAACTGGATGTGGGTGATCGGCAGGCTCAAGCCTGGTGTGACGATTAAACAGGCACAAGCGGAGATGTCAACCATTGCTCTTCGTCTTGCTCAGCAGTATCCAGAGTCCAATTCCGGTATCGGTGTCAAAGTGATGCCCTTGCATGAGGAAGTGGAGCATGGTACGCGACCCGTTCTGATTTTGCTCCTTTGCGCCGTGGGCTTTCTATTGTTGATTGCCTGCGCCAATGTGGCGAACATGCTGTTGGCAGAGGCGGGCCGTAGGCAGCGAGAAACAGGAATCCGCCTGGCAATCGGTGCGAGCCGGTGGAGAGTCATAATGCAATTGCTCAGAGAAAGCGTTCTACTTGCCCTTCTAGGTGGTGGAGCGGGAATTCTCCTTGCCTACTGGCTAAAAGAATCGCTGGTCTCTCTAAGCCCCGAGGGTTTTCTCCCCCAAACCAATCCCATCGACCTCAACTTGTGGGTACTGGGCTTCGCCGTCGCCGTTTCAGTGGCCACCGGGATCCTTTTTGGCTTGGTGCCGGCTCTTCAAGCGACGAAGACCAGCCTTGAGGAATCTCTCAAAGAGGGAGCGAGGAGTTCCGGCGCGGGCGCCCGCGCCCATCGGTTCCGAAACGCACTGGTGGCCTGCGAGGTGGCGCTGGCTCTTCTCCTCCTGGTCGGCGGTGGCCTCATGATCCGCAGCCTGGTGGGTTTGCTCAGGGCAGACACGGGCTTCAATCCCAATAACGTCCTGACCATGCAAGTGACCCTCGCAGATTCAAAATATCCTCAGAATCAACAGCGCAGGGCCTTCTATCGAAGCGTTCTGGAGCGGATCGAAGCGCTGCCCGGTGTCAGATCGGCGGCTTTTGTGGGCGGATTGCCGGACAGTGGGAACAGCTATGGTAACGTCGTAGCTGAGGGCAAGCCGCTGACGCCATCGGCGTTCGCTCAGGGTCCTACCGCGGACTTCAATTCAGTGACACCGGACTTTTTCCGTGTCCTGGAGATCCCGATGCTTAGCGGACGGTTGTTCGCATCAGCTGACTACGTAGGCAAGCCCCACAATGCCGTCATCAATGCGACGATGGCGCGTGATCTCTGGCCGGACCGGGATCCTATTGGAAGGCGTTTCACCCCCAGCCTCCCGGGCGAATGGTTTGAAGTGGTTGGAGTAGTAACTGATGTGCGGTGGTGGGGAGAGGAGAAAGCTCGGCCACAGGCCTACTTTCCACAAATGACCGGCGTCATGAGCTTGTTGGTTCGAACAGCAGCGGATCCCAAGAGTCTCATTAAGTCCCTTCGAGCTCAGATCCTGGAGGTGGACAAGGATGTGCCGGTGTATGAGATCCAAACCATGGAGCAAGTTCGCTCCCAAGCCTCCTCCAGCATTCGTTATATCGCTCTGATTATGGATGCTTTTGCCTTCATCGCTCTCATCCTGGCGGCGGTAGGGATCTATGCTGTTGTCGCCCATTCGGTGACTCAACGCACGCACGAAATCGGTGTCCGGCTGGCGCTGGGAGCCGAGCAAAGGGATGTCCTACGCCTAGTCGTGAGACAGGGAATGCTTCTCATTTTGATCGGTGTAGCGGCGGGGGTCACTGCGGCACTCGCCATAACTCGCCTTATGAAGAGCCTGTTATACGGCATTCACCCGGCTGATCCCCTCACGTTCGTCGCCGTATCACTGCTGCTATCCGCTATAGCGATCGTGGCCTGCTACATTCCCGCCCGCCGGGCAATGAAGGTCGATCCCATGGTGGCACTGCGGTACGAATGAGGTAACTATGGAGAAATTTCTTCGGATGTGGCGGCGCGTCGTATTTTTCATCCGCCGGAACCAGATGGACCAGGACCTGGCTGAGGAGATGAGTCTGCACATGGAGGTGGTGGTAGCCACGGCGAGTGTCTCTTGCGAGCCGTGGGCTTTTCAACCATGGGTATTCTGATGCCATTTGCCCATATCTAACGTGCATCGGTTGCGTCAATCTGACAAAATCTTCTTTGTCACGAGTAACCTTGTCCGCCACGCAATGGGTCAGTCACAGGAGGAGACAAAGTGAGAGTGTGGACTGCGCCGCCAGAGCGAGGGACAGCGGTCCCACGCGAGACGGCGCTTTCGCCTCCTGCAAAGCCGCCATGATCCGCTCCCGGTCATTCTCTTCTTCAAAGCTGGTATAGAAGCCAAAGCGGTGTCGCGCGTAGACCGCTGTCCCACGCTTGCCACCGCAGTCCAAAGATCTTGCTTCTCTTTCCTTATGCAGGTCACACGAGCCCACGGCTCGCTAACCTCGCTCGCCGTGGCTACCAAGTTTCTTGCGTTGCACCGGTACAGGCGGCAGTAACGATTAACTCCAAACTACTGAACCGGGGTCAAACGGATGACGTGCCCTCCTGCCGGGGCCAAGGCGGCCCGAAGGGTATCCCCGGAAGAAACATGGAGTCGCCGGATTGTCAACTTTGATGGCTGGTCAGGAGAGTCGAGATCATCCGCATAAACGTCGGCGACGAACTTTCCGGGGCCAATGAAATCGAGGGGTATGGTCAACTCCCGCGGATTGCTGTCAGTCATGCTACCCACATACCAGTCCTTTCTACTTCTTCGGGCAATAGTAATGTACTTGCCGACCGCGCCGTTCAGGACCCTCGTCTCGTCCCAGGTCGTGGGAACCTGCCTCAAGAACTGCAGGCCTGGTTGACCTCGATAGGCCGCCGGGTAGTCCGCCATCATCGGGAGATGGTTTTCGAACACGACATAGCTTGCCAATGTACGGGCACGAGTTCCCTTCACCATCGGTGCGATATTCCGCGGCTTATAATCTTGCAGCAGTACGTGGTGAAACGAACCTTGGTGAAAATCCAGTGGGCCCGCCAGCATCCGAATGAAAGGCACGATCACCTCATGTTCCGGGGGCACGCCCAGCGCATCCCACTTGTCGTATTCCAGATTCAGCACGGCCTCGGTCGTAAGCAGATTCGGGTACGTTCGGCACAGACCCGTCGGCTTGGAGACGCCGTGCAAAGTCACCGTGAGGTGGTGTTGGGCCGCCAACCGGATGGCCTCACAGAGGAAGTTAACCATCTCCTGATCATCGCGATCCATGAAGTCCAGCATGACACCTTGGATGCCCCACCTCTCGTAAATGGGGAAGGCCGTTTCCATGTCAGCCTTGGCTGCTTGCCAGTGCATCCACAGGCGCAAGCCCACTCCTTTCTGTCGGGCGTAGCTGAGCACCTCTGGCAGGTCGATCTCTGGCACACTCTTGGTAATGTCAGCTCCTTGATATGGAACTATCGGGCCACCGTACCAGGCACGATCGAAACCATCTAGAGTGTGATACTCGATGCCCTGCTCAGCGCAGAAATCAATGTAGTGTTTCATAGTCTGCGTGTTCAACTCGCCTCGGAAACCAGCGTCCCCCACTTCGTAGCCGTTCCACCAGGGAAACGTCGTCTTACCCGGCCTGATCCAGGAGATATCGGCGAAAGCACAAGGTTCGTTCAAGTTCAGGATGAGGTTGGATTCGATCAATCTTCCCGGATCGTCGGCAATCATCAAGACACGCCACGGGGAGAGGTGGGGGAGCCTGGCCTTCACCTTGACCTGAGGATTGTCCGGCCAGGGGGAAAGCCGGCTGACGAGCACGCCAGGCTGGCCGGCTACACCGGACAGGTACATCCCTGCATAGTTGGTTAGATTTGCCTCGGTCACGGCGACCCACATTTTGTTTGGGTATTCCAGAAGCAAGGGCAGTCCGAGCAGTGCGTCGAAAGAGATATCTTTCAATGGAATGAGTTGGTAGTACTTCTCGTAGGATGTCGTGAATGTCCCGAGCGGCAAAGCATAAGCCTGGGGGTTACCCATGAAGGAAAATGTTGATAACTCGTCAGTGATGGTGAAATCTGTGAACCCGGATTGGATTGGAAACCGATACCGGAATGCCGCCCCGTCATTGTAAGCTCGAAAGATCAGACCCAGTCGCCGATGCGGCACGGATTGTTCCTTTAGGGAAACGAGGGCTTCGCGGTAATGGTTACGCGCTGTACTCGATTTCCCCGGATAGACTGCATAGGTCTTGTCACTTTGACCGAGGGCGATCTGGACGATCTTGAAATGGCTATTGAGGGGTCCGCCATCGGCCAGGTCAATTCCCAGGCTGCCCTGATGAATCAGCATCTTCCCCCGGAAGGAAACGTCGAAACATGGCACGGCTTTCTTGCCTGTTTTCTCGTACAATCCGAAGGCAATACGAATGTTCCCGTCGGGCGACTGAACAACAAGAGAATGACCGGTGTCTTCTTCCCCCAATGCGTTCCTGGCGCTGGCCCAGTTGGGCCACGACCAGGGTCCGGCGACGAGTGTATAGATTGTTGCAAGAACCAGTACTCTGGCTCTACGAATGATTTGCCGGAATGTTCTCATTATGCTTTCCTGCCAGAGTATTTCATCTCTGCGTTACAACCGCAACCCGGAGCTAAGGAGTGTAACCTAGGGATCATCCCGTTCTTGCTGGTTGTGCTAGTCCAGTCAAAAGTGGTAGCCATGTACGATTGAAGACGCCTCGGAAGGACGACCATGTTTTGGAGATTCTTCGGACCATGAAGTTGCCCAAGGGGTTGGACAGTTGTGAACCGGCAGGAGCCCGGGACCGCCGAACCCCAGCTCGGCAAGGGCCGTCGTAGACGTCGGCGATCCCAGGAAGTCCCTCGATTCTAATGACACGGAAAATAAATAGGTGTAGATTCCGCCAATTGCATGCTGGAAAGCAGTCGTGGAGGCAAAGATGAGAGAGAAAGGCTGTTTGCGCAGGTCCCTGTTGATGGCACTTCCAGGTCTGGCCTTGGGTGTTAGGGGAATGGTGCCTCGTGCCGAAGGCCAATCCGTCAAGTGGTCATCTGGCGCCGAACGGCCAAAAACAAAGGTCCCTCCGGGCGCAGCAGACTGTCACCATCATATCTACGACTCACGTTATCCGGTGGATCCGCAGGCGGTGCTCCGTCCGCCTGATGCAACAGTTGCTGACTACCGGTTGCTCCAGAAGCGCATCGGTACCACCCGCAACGTCATCGTGCAGCCATCCACCTACGGTGTGGACAACCGATTGCTGCTCGAGGCACTTGGGGCGTTTGGCCTGGCCACCACACGTGGTGTCGCCGTGGTTAATACCGAGGTTACCGATGCTGAACTAAAGCATATGCATGCGGCCGGCGTGCGCGGCATTCGCTTCAACCTGGCCCAAAGCGGAGCCAGGGTGCTCGACAGGGTGGATCCCCTTTCTAAACGCGTGGCTTCCTTGGGGTGGCACGTCCAGGTCAATGCCTCGGCCGACCAAATCGCAGACGCGAAGGCCCTATGGAACAACTTACCTTGCCCGATTGTTTACGACCATCTCGGTCATGTTCCGGAACCACTGGGCATCAGCCATCCTGTGTTTGCTGTCATCTGCGAACTCTTACACAAGGACAAAGCGTGGTTGAAGCTTTCCGGTTTCTATATTGATACAAAAGTCGGCTCACCGACCTATGCCGACAGCGTCGCTGTGGCTAAGGCCTATGTGAAAGAGGCCCCGGAGCGTCTCGTGTGGGGTAGTGATTGGCCGCATCCGACAGAAAAGGCAAATGAGAAGCCGGATGATGCGATTCTCATCGATCTGATGGGAGAATGTGTGCCTGATGAAGCGACCCGTAATCGTATCTTTGTGGACAACGCAACAAAGTTGTACGGCTTCGAATAAGGAGTAGGACACAGAGATCCGGGTAGGGTGCGTTCGCCGAATGCGCCTCGATTACTAATCTTGGGCGGACGGTTCGGCGAGCCGTCCCTACCCGAAGTCAATTCATTTGACCCTTTTTCATGGCTGACTTCGGGCTGAATTGAGGGCATACTACCATGGATTACTGAGGATCGATTTCGCCACCGCGGCTACTTCATCGGTGATGGATCGACGCAACTTGGCCTGCAAGTTTATCCCATTTTCATTCGCAGGAGAGAACTATGTCAAAATCGAACCGACGCACTTTTTTCAAGACCGCTGCTGCCGGAACAGCCTTTAGCTTTGTCCCACGGTACGTGCTGGGGGGAAGGGGATTCGTCCCACCCAGTGAGACTGTCAACATCGCCATCATTGGATCAGGGGGACAGGGCATCGAAAACATGAAGGCCTTGCTAGAAGAGCCGGATGCCCGGATTATAGCCATCGCGGATCCGAATGAGGAGAGCGACTATAGTGCTTATTACTATAAAGGAACTGCAGGCCGGATCCCCGCATTGAAGCTGGTTCAGGAAGCCTCCTCCAAGAACAATCAAGAGTCCAGGCGCTGCAGTGAATATATCGACTTCCGCGTGATGCTGGAAAAGGAGAAGGCCATCGATGCAGTCCTGGTGGCAACACCCGACCATGTGCATGCGGTGGCCGTCATGGCGGCTCTCCAGTCGGGAAAACACGTCTATTGCGAGAAGCCGCTCTGCCATTCCATCTACGAGGCGCGAAAAGTTGTCGAAACGGCCCACAACGCCAAAGTGGCCACTCAAATGGGCAATCAAGGTCACAGCGGCGAAGGCATACGGCTGACCTGCGAATGGATTTGGGACGGAGCAATCGGCCCGATCCGCGAGGTGCATGCCTGGGCAGATGCCTCCCGCTGGGGCAAGTTGACGGAGCGCCCCACGGAGACTCCGCCGGTTCCTTCAGGGCTCAATTGGGACCTGTGGCTCGGCCCGGCCGCTTACCGACCTTATCATCCGACTTATGCTCCGGTGGCGTGGCGAGACTGGTGGGACTTTGGCAGTGGGGTCATTGGCGACTTCGCCTGTCACCATCTTGATCCGGCGTTCTGGGCTTTAAAACTGGGGTACCCTACCAGTGTCGAAGCCGTTGTGTGTGACCGTCGTGAGGAATTAGTTCCCATGGGCTCGCTGATCTACTTTGAATTTCCTGGGCGGGGTGAGATGCCACCCGTGAAACTCACGTGGTACGAAGGAGGGCTGAAACCTCCCACACCTGAAGAATTGGAGCCCGGACGGACGCTGGGACGGGATGGGCATGGAATCCTGTTTATTGGAGACAAGGGGAAAATAGTCTGTGGTGGATGGGGAGGCACGCCTCGTCTGATCCCCGAAACTGCCATGAAGGCCTACAAGCTCCCGGCCAAGAGCCTGCCGCGAACGAAGGAGCATCACCGGGAATGGCTTGATGCCTGCAAAGGAGGTCCAGCCTCCAGCGCTAATTTCGACGCCATTGGCAAAATGGTGGAAGTGGTTCTGATGGGCGTTATTGCCATGCGCGTGGGCGAGAAGCTTTCCTGGGATACTGCTAGCCAGCGCTTTACCGGCAATGCAAAGGCTAATGACTTAGTCCACCCGCCATACCGGGAGGGATGGAGTTTGTGAGTGGGTCTCCCCACTTTGAAGATCGGACATTTCCAAATCGACATAAGCCGGGACTGCCGAGCCCCAGCTCGGCATGGGCCAACCTGGGCGTCGACGATGCCAGGCGGTCAATAGGAGCTCGGGACGATTGTCCCGCGGGGCGGTCGTGCTTTTCTATCTTGTTGAGTTAAGCTTCATCCTGCCTCGATTTTCCTGCGGTATCGTTTCCGGTCAAAATCCAAAGTGGTGTCGAGCGCGGGAGCTTTGTCTCGCGCTCGACACCGGAGTCCATAAGACGTCTTCG
>DATKMG010000772.1:0-13527 GCA_035541995.1 Terriglobia bacterium | reverse complement strand
CCGGGAAGTCAGGACGCCAGCCATGCAGGCTGGGTTGACCAACAGGTCGCTGAGCTTGAGAGAAATCTTCTCATCGAGAACTTTTTTGCGGTGGCCGAACAACGTCATCTTTGTGCTTTTTGTCTCGGCCCGACCGGTGACCTTCACTCCTCGGGGATTGGCTTTAGTGGCCTAGCAACAATTGATGACGGAAGCACCCGACAATGAACCTTCGTTCTCTCACATGAAAATTCTTGCTTCGGCGAACGTGCACGGCCACTGGCTGATCTATGACTGGCTCCTGACCGTCGCCCACAAGCAGCGAGTCAAGGCGATTGTTCTGGCCGGTGATCTTCTCGGATGCCCGGATGGGTTCGATACTCTCGAGGAGGCGCAGCAGCACGAAGCCCAACTCCTGGTGGAACTGCTAAAGAAGGCAGGAGTGCTGGTACTCTACATTATGGGAAACGATGACCTTGTCGAATTGAACTCCCAAGCGGGACAGGTCCAGACTCTCCAGGGCCGGCGGGTCTGCGTGGGAGAGTTTGCCTTCGTTGGCTACCAGTCCTCACTACCCTTCATGGGTGGCACCTTCGAGAAGCCAGAGGCTGAGATCAAGAGTGACCTGCCCTGTCTGACTGACCTGCTCGACGCCAGGACAGTATTTGTGTCCCACAGCCCGGCATTTGGCATCCTGGATCCCGGTTTCGGGGAGACACAAATTGGCAGCCGTTCGCTGCGCGAATTTCTTGATGCCAACCTATTTCTGGCGCACATTCACGGGCACAGTCATGCCGGGTTCGGGTGCCAGGGTAAACACCTTAACGTGGCGTCGGCCGGTCAGCGCAGGGGCATGATTCTCGACCTTGAAACCTTGCAGCATCAGGTAATTGAACACCATTGAGGGTATCTGCCCGGTACCGGTGGGTTCCAGGCGGATATCATTAAGTATGGCCACCATCGCGGTTGGAGATATCCATGGTAATCTTCCGGCGCTCACCGACGTCCTCAATCAGCTGCGCCCTGAGGTCGGCGTAAGGGATGTCGTTGTGTTCCTGGGGGATTACATCGACAGGGGTCGGGATTCAAAGGCCTGCGTCGAGGCGATCCTTTCATTTCGAACCGAAGTTTCTGCCCAGGTCGTATGTCTACGGGGCAACCACGAGGACTGGCTGCTTCGCACGCTGATGGACTACTCCCGTCATTCATGGCTGGTCGGAATGGAAGCTTTCGACACGATTCGGAGCTACTCGCCTGAGGCAGTGAACGTGCTGCGCGAAGCTTGCGGGGAAGCGGGAGTTCAGTTGTTTATCGGCCAGTGCGTGCTTCCGTACGAGCTGTTCTTCAATTCGATGCCCCCGGCTCACCGCACGTTTTTTCTGGAGCTACAGCGCTGTTTCCAGAGTCCCGACTGCATCTGCACGCATGCCGGATTGAATCCATCCGTCAAACGGCTTGAGGACCAATCCTCCGAGTGTCTCATATGGGGGCATGACGATTTTCCTAATGGGTACAACGGCGACGCCACGGTGGTATATGGTCACTGGGACAACGCCGACACCGATTCCGCAGGATGGCCAAAACCGAGGATTGTAGGTCGAACCATCGGCATTGATACCATCTCTCATGGTGTCCTCACTGCCGTACGAATGCCGGACCAGCGAGTTTTCCAGAGTCGGCGATACAAGACAACAGCACTCGGTGTCTGACCAACGAGAGTATCATTGGGGGAGCCTCCCATAGTTCAAAGACCAAAGATGCGAATTCACTACTTCCAACACGTTTCATTTGAAGGGCTCGGCTGCATTGAGACTTGGGCACGGAAAGAAAAACACCAATTGACGGGAACCCGGTTTTATCAGAATGACCCATTGCCTGAGCTTGAGAACCTCGACTGGCTAGTTGTGATGGGCGGGCCTATGGGAGTGGCTGACGAGCAAAAATACCCTTGGCTGACTCCCGAGAAACGGTGCATCGAGAGAGCCATACATGCTGGAAAGACAGTATTGGGAGTCTGTCTCGGTGCACAGTTGGTTGCCGATGTCCTGGGAGCCAGAGTCTATCCAAACCGGCACAAGGAAATCGGCTGGTTCCCCATCGAATTGACGGAGGAGGGCCGGCGGTCTTCACTACTGGGATTCTTACCAGTCAAGTTTGACGTGTTTCATTGGCATGGGGACACCTTTGATCTTCCTGCCGGGGCCGTTCATCTGGCACGCAGTGAGGCGTGCGAACACCAGGCCTTTGTATACACTGAGCGGGTCGTCGGGCTACAGTTTCATCTGGAGTTAACTCCCCCTAATGTGAGCGAACTGATCCCCAATTGTGCCGACGAATTGGTTGAGAGTAAGTATATTCAGTCACCATCCCAAATGCTCTCACGGACATCTGCCTTTCAGCATGCCAATCAGGCCATGAATGAGATCCTGGCAAGGCTATTGGGATTGGGACTGTAATTCAGGGTTCCAGGTGATGCGCGTTGATCCCAGATTCCCGATCTGAATGACCACGATTCTCTATCTAGAACCTCCCTGCTGCGGGGACGCCTGAGCTGTTCCTGGATTAATGATGGGGAATAGACTGGGGGCGCGATCTGGATCCTTCTTTAATCCTTTATTTAAGGCAGCCAGCAAGCTAGCCTCGTCAACACCCATTAGTGAGCAGGCCTTCCGGATGGATGTCTGGCGCGCCACGGTCTGTCGCAGCAGCGGGTTCCTGAGCAAGGTAAACCCAAATCCCTCAAAAACTACCAGAAGTTCGGGGGCCACCGTCAGAATCCATCCTACCTTATCTTCCGGATTAACGCAGATCGGCCTTACCAAGTCTTTAGCAGACAGCTCATCACGTCGTTTAGTGGCGTTCATGACCCGCCACAAACCGACTCCCCACGTCGCGATGCCTGCCAGTTCCAGGATTCCACTCAAGCCAATCAAGCGAAAAGCGCCTGGGATCAGGTCGGTCAAGACCTGCAGACTCACCCTCAACCCGCATCCTAAATTGACTAGTATAAAAGGCAGCCAAAGTTGTGACAGTTTCCTTGCATCGACCCCATTCAATACCGGGACGACCTTGGCCGCGACTCCCAGGATCATGAGGCTGATAAATCCAACCGTGATTGCGTGTCGGGTGGCCCCGTAAAACGCATGGGAGAAGGTTTGTCCGGTTAGAAGATTGTAGAAGGGGACAAACAACAACATACCCAGGGAGATGAAAAGCCAGGCAAAAGCTGCCCGGATGAACTTGAAGCTTCTGTCGGATCTATCCGCTCCCACCTCCGGATCAAGGTCTTCAGGGACTCCCCAAAGTCCGCGCCACCAGGGATGTGTTAATGCAGCTACGGAAATCGCCAACATCAGCATGGCTCCATACATCAGGCCCGCATAGCTGTGTTGACCGGTGCGTCGAAATAAAACAAAAAACACTGACTCACCTGCCACGGCAACTGTCAATGTCAAAAGAAGGCTCAGCGATCGACGTCGAGGAATTTCGTGGAACCCGTAGATGCCATGCATAAATCTCTGGCTCACGCCGAGGATCATGGTTAGAGCAAAGCCGTGAATCTGGAGGTCGCGGAGTGGGGCTTGCCAGGAAGAAACTTGCCGAAGCAGTTCTTCTCTGGAAAGGGCAGCCGTGGTCATATAAAGATGGAAGAAATCCAGCAGTCCCTGAAGAACAAACCAGGAGAGCGCCGCAGCTATGTAGTACTCGTAGCTGGATAGCGGCTTTTGACTGTGCCGAATAGTACGGGAGATGATAATCACAAAGATCGCGATCGCGGTCATTTCCAGGCAACTGGCTAGCAGGCCCACCCAGAAGAATGGCCAATAGATATGCAACGGTTCAGCTACCACCCTGAGTACAATACCGGAAAGCATCAGGTAAAAGCTCACGATGGCGAGTCCCGGTTTCCAAAGAGAAGTCTGCCTGAACCGCGGGAATGCCTGATAGGCAAATCCCATCACAAAAAGGCCTACCCAACCGAAAATTTGTGCGTGCCCATGGGCATTGATGTCGAAGATAGAGACCGCAGTGAATTTTTGACTGAGCCCGATTTGAAGCAACAGGAGTGCCCCCCAAAAGGCGCCAGCCGACAAGGTGAGAACAATGCCGGCCTTGAAGAAGCGGCGATAGATGGAGTCTGCCAGAGTGGCGGATTCCGCCGCGGGGGCTTGAGCGGGATCATCAATGACCTGCTGCAACTGGTTGAGCAACTCATGGAGTTCCACCCCATGAGCGCGGGCAAAGAATCTCAACGATTCTTCCGGACCCTCAGTCCCACCGCATCCCTTCAGACCGTGACGGTCAAAGATAACGCGCGTCTGGGGATGATTGTGCAAAATCTCCCGTATGCTTTGCTCCTTATTTATTTTCATGAATTGTAGCTCCTTGGCATCATGGGTTTTGAGTGTGCAGTCTCTGAAGGGCAGCATGGGACCTTGAGGCGGGGAGAGCATTTTCTGCTCTAGAGGCGTCAGCTTTCGCAGATTCGGCTAAACAAAGATTCCGTGGGATGTAGCTGCAAAATGGTTCTTCCGCCAGATAATCACCGGTCATGGCATAGGCGCGCGCTCTTGACCCGCTACAGACTTTCTTAAATTCGCAAACACCACATTTACCCTTTAACTTCGATGTGTCGCGGAGATCTCGAAACAAAGGCGAGTTGCGGTAAACGTCAATCAGTGAATTTCGACGGATATTACCTGCCGAAATGGGCAGAAACCCACTGGGATATATCTCGCCCGTATGGGAGATGAAGAGGAAGCCTCGGCCCTCATTGACACCGGCGGCCCGTGCGATGGGCCCGGCCTGCAACAGTTTCTTTGGGCATTGCTGAGCAGGGATATCTTTCAGCCGCTGCAGCAAAACACGACGATAATGCGGAGCTGCTGTCGTTTTGATATCAAAGGGAGCCTTCAGGTACAGATCGACCAGGAACTGAAAGACCCGTTCGTAATCATCAGCACTAATTCCATCCTCGGCTTTGCCTCGTCCGGTCGGTACCAGGAAGAACACACTCCAGAGCGTAATGCTCATGGTCAAAAGCAGATCAGCGAGGGCAGGCAGGTCGTGCAGATTGTGCCGTGACACAGCCGTGTTGATCTGTATTGGCAGGCTCACCTCATGGGCGTATTTAATGCAGTCCATCGTCCAGCCATAAGAGCCAGGTACCTGCCTGAACCGGTCATGAATGTCGCCTGTTGAACCGTCGAGGCTCACTGCCAGGCGAGACAGTCCCACATCCTTGAGCTGAGTCACCGCCTGGCGAGTCATGAGTGGCGTACCGCTGGGTGTCATAGCTACCCGCAAGCCAGTTTGTACTGCGTAACCGATCAGTTCCATTAGATCGACACGCTTCATGGGATCTCCACCAGTCAAAACAAATAGTGGTTTGCCGCACTGGCTGATTTGATCAATAAGCTGCACACTTTCCTGCGTAGTGAGTTCCAACGGGTGACGCCACTTTATTGCCTCAGCTCGGCAGTGCAGGCAGGCCAGATCACATGCGCGTGTCGTTTCCCAGATGGCTATATATGGATTCTCTTGAAAATTCAGATGACCCATTAATTTATTAGAGTCCCCGGCAGGTCTGAAATTTGCACGGCACATAACAGAACCGGGGAATCCTCACTCTGAAAGAGTAGACTAGTGTGAACGGGCTACCTATGACTTAAGTCACAGAACCCAGCGAGACATAGCTTGGCCCTGCTGGAGTACAAACGTCGGTGAGCCTTGGATTGGCAGATAGGACACCTTGGCTTGTATGGTTGGAAACAAGATTGCCAGATGTAGCAGAGGTGGGATGAGATTACAACACTGGATCGCTCCCAAAACAAATACCTAGAACGGTAGGCCTCATATTTTTTCGATGATCGATCGTATAATTGGAATCCTGAAGAGCCAGTGTTATGTGCAAGCTTAGCCGGGGTCAAGCACGTCGAAGCGGAGTCCACTGGAACCCTCCCCTCGGCCTGCGCTGCGGCGCCGTGCCGTCCAGCTTGCAGTTCGGCCGCCTTGCCAGCGCGCGTACCGATGAACGCGGTCCACCTGCATACCCTCCCGTGTGAGTTCTTCTTCAAAGACCCAGAGTCGACCGTCGGAGTCATTGGCTGTGAGCAGGCGTCCGCGCGGTTCGATGATACGAGGCGCCCCGCCATCATCAGCCTCCATCGGCACCAGCCGCAAACGAACCGACTGCTGGTCAGCGAGCTGCTCGGGTGCCAACGGAATCCAGTAATCGGGCACGACAGTCTCGACCCGATAGCCCGGTTGGGCCGGGTCTCCGGGGGGCAACGTACGATGACCCACCCAGGCGGCTCTTCGATCGACGGTCCGCCCTAGATTGTCTTCGACACATGCTTCCACCGCCCAAGCCAGATCAGCCATCTCGTCACGCAAAAACAGGACTGTTTCGACAGGTTTGCTCTCCGCGAGGTACCCGGCGGTTGGTGGCAGAAAGAGAGCTTTCTCTGCCGGATGCGTCATGCCTCCCTTCGTGGCTAACGAGAAGAGATTCCATTGGGGTTCGCCTTCACCAGCGCGCTCCAGAAGAAAATTGCGTCCGAACACGTCGGTCACCACTACAGCATCGAGAAGCGTAAGACTGCCCACCGGCAGCTTGAGCGGCAAAACATACCAATCGTTACCGTAGACGGTAGCAAATTCGACCAAGAGCAAACGGCCGATATCGTTTGCAGCTGCGTCAGTCGAGCCGAAGTCGTAGCGGGCATCTTCCATCGCCCAGAAGCGCGGCAATGGCATTCCGCCATAGCGTACCGGGGTGGGAACGGCTCGGCAATCGATAGCCAGGGGGGCGGCCGCTGGGCCGGTTGCCGCTGAGGGGTCGATGTCGAAATCAAACCAGTCGAGGCCGTCACCGTGGTATGCCTCCGAGGCAAGAACTGTTCCTCCCGCGGCCGGGCTTGCAACGGCGAAGCCGTACTCCAAACGATGTTCCTGCCAGGTGACTGCCGTACCCGAGCCTGGGGTGGCGCCGATTTCTTCGGCGTACCAACCGAGCCAGGTCGTGGCCACGTCGCGGACACCCGCCGCATCGCCGGCATCAATCGGCACGGGTGAAGGCTGGCCTGCCGCTAAAGCGGCGGCAGTGGCATGAAGAAGCAGTCCATCCGGTGCATGCTTGGCCACAAGGGCCAAAAGCGGATCGGCTGTGAAAGCCGGATCTCCAAGCGTAACGCTGTCGAATGGATGGGCATTGATGAATGCATTGACCAGACCACTCAATCCACCCGCCTCCAGGAGGCGTAGAAAGTGGGCCCCGGCCTCAATGCGTTCGCGCAGGTTGGGTGCTGATTCATCCTCGGGCTCCACTAATGCGTCCAGAAGGTCCACGGCCGGATCTAACGGTGACCAGGTGGCTTGGCGAGCGCCCCTCCACGCGTTGACAGCCATAGCACTTCCGACAGTCCGCACTACTGCTGGGGTACCGGCGTCCTGGCCATGAAACTCGCCGAGTTGCCACTGACGAGCGAGTAGCCACAACGGATCATACACTCGCGCCGCCAGGCCTTCTTCGATCCCCGCCGCACGCGGTGTGGGTTCGATTCGCCAACTCATGGTGTCACCCCCGCCGCGTTGAGCATGCCATCTACATTCGAGCCGCTGTGTATAGCTGGCAGCACGCGGCCGAGCCGTGGCAAATCACCAAGATCTACGCTTCGTATCTTTGCAAGCTCCAGTGTCTCTTGGACAACGTCAAGCAGTACATCGAGCGACCAACCCGTAGCCGGATCAGGGGCAATTGCCAGAAGGAGCGCCTGAGGCGGATAAGCGTCGGGGGCGTCCACTGTGAATGCCACTCCGGTGACCTCTGCCGACTCGTAGCCACGTGCCGGATCTGCCACTGTAGTAAGCCCTGGCAGGTGTTCAGTCCACTTATCGAATACCAGACCGCAAAAAGCTGTGGTTGGATCGATGGGAAACGGCGTGCAGACAATCGTCGCAAGACGGGCTTTCGGAGGAGCACTATCGCCAAACGGCAAGGCAACCCATTTTGCACCTACTTCGACCGGCAGTTGAGCGACGGTCAGCGCAGACGGAGTGAGGTCGAGCACTTCAGTCGCGAGCAGCACATCATGGAGCAAAGCCACGCCAGGGCGAACGCGCGCGGTCCGCCGCAACCAGGCCATCACCGCTGGCTCGTCTGCCCCCACAGGCACAGCGTTGAGCGCGAAAGAAGCCGCATAAGAGGAACTTGGTGGGAGCAGGAAAGTGGCAACAATGGGAACGGCTTTCCCTGTGATGTTCTGTACGTAGCGGTTGACAGCGTCGAGCCACCGGCTCACATCGGCGGGCGCTGCACCCGAGCTTGGAACTGGCGGCGGCATGGTGCTGCTTATCGGCTGCACCGCGGCGAGGACTGCTCTGGCTTGCTGGCTGAGTGCGTCTGCAGCAGCCGAGATATCGTTGGGCACCTCCACCGGATAAGCCGGTACGATTCCGTGGTCGGCCAACGCTGCCAGTGCAGACCATGCCGAACCGACTGCTGTCCGAAGAACCGCATCGCTTGCTCCAACAGCTGCGGACAATGTTTGCGCAGCGGCGGCAAGCTGGGAGACCGCGCTGGAAAAGGACACCTGCAGCGCTCCAACCCTGTTGTTGAGCTCAGCGATATCGAGACCCAATACCGGCGAAGCATCAGGCCCTTCCACATGCTGCGGTGTGAGCGGCTCCACCGTACTGAGTAATGTTCGGATCCGGGCTGCCAGCGCGAGCAGTTCGGCGAAGCCAGGACTCCCATCAGGCGACGGGGTTCGAAGGACGGCGACCGAATCACTGCCAGGTCTGCCGGCGGCCAAGGCGTCCCTAATCCGGCGCTCAAGTTGGGAGGGCTCACCTGCGGCTTCCACAACCACGTCGAGGGGAGCGAGGTTGACTTCGTCGAGACCAATGCGCACGCTTGAGCTGTCTCCCGCAGCAGACGTGATGGTACACGCAATCTGCCAGCGGTCAGCATTGCCAAGCAAAGATGCCGCCCAGGCGTTGACATGCGGTGCCAGGAGGGCTCGAGGATGATCATCTCTCCACCCACTGGCTGTTGACTGCCCGTCAGCGGGCCAGAGGGCGCCTACCTGCCAGGTGAGTCCTCGGCCGCTCCTGGGTGTGCGAACTACGTCGAAGCGGTCAGGTATAGAATCGCCACGCCCGATAGTGTCTACGGCTAGCCCTGCCCGCAATGGATTCCCACCAATCAAGTGGTGCACTCCTTCGGCCAGGAGCAGGTCGCCAAGCGCGTCCACCGCATCCGTCAGATCATCGAGAAGGACACCTACCTGAGGCTGGGTGGGGAACTGGGCACGCACGGCGTCCCGCTTTCGATACAAGTCGAGTCCATCGACAACATTCCGGGCTGCAATGGCTTCTCGGGCGGACGGCCCATTCACGTCACCGTCGGGACCTGTAGGCAGTGGCAGCGGGTGGTCCTTGCGCAAGCCCTCGATAAGCGCATCGAGCCCGGCATCGTGTAATCCCCGTTCAAATCGATAACCCAGCAGGGCTCCAAGCGTCTGGCCATTTCGCACACCGGCCGCGAGCCAGTCAGCCACTCGCACACGGCGGGACACAAGGTTCACAGCCAAGGCATCGGGATGGGGGTGCGAATCATAGCCCGCCCGCAACACAGCGGCAGTAGCAGCATGATGCATGGAAGGAGCATGGATGTAGCGCTGGCGCAAACTCGTGAATGCGCTATCGAAGCCCGTTGGCGGCGGGGTCATGGCAGTGAGATCGGTACGGGGTGAAAGGTCTTCTACCCATCCGTAAGCACCAATCACGACACCTGTCGGTTTGGAGGAGCGGAGCTCATCGAGACGACGAGATGCCAACGAAGTGACCCAGGCATCATAGCGGTGGGAAAGCGAGTCCAGCAACTCCCTGAGCACTGCTTCGTAGGCGCCAGGGTCCAACTTGCAGACTGAGTCAAACTGGGCCAGAAATGCACGTGCGATCGGCAGAAACTGCTGAACCCTCTGCTGGAACGCCGGATCGTTCTTGTTTTGATTGAATCCCAGGGCTCCCCACACAATGCCGGTAGCAACTTGGTCTGTCAAATTCTGCGATGACGTTGCGAGCGGATTGGTGAAGGAATCGGCAACCAATGTTGTGAAAAGGTCCGGCGGGGGCGCCCCGGGGAATGTGCTCTTCCCCAAAATAGACTGATATTTGGCAAGCCATTCCTGTTCCGTTTTGGTCTGATCCAGAACATCGATGCTGTCGCTGAATAAGTCCCGAAATTTAAGCAGCAAACTCTGGTCGGCAAGGGCATCCCCCACAATTGGCACAGGCATGGGCTTAGCGGTGTCGGAGGGTGCGGCAAGGAACAGCTCGCTCGAGGCGGGCAATCCTGGAATGGGAGCGACGGGGAATGGCTTGTCCGCAACAGCCTGGGCCACGGGATCTCCGTCGGCGCGCACCATCAGGCCGTTGGAGACCGGCAAGCGGCTGAGCACGTTCACAATGGTGGCATCAGGGTTCGGGTCGGTTCCAACCAGGACTCGAGGGGCAGCAGCGACGCCTGCAATCCAGTAGGGGCGAAACTGTCGAAGTCCTGCAACGAATTGGTTTGTTGGATCATCAGGGGCGGTGACCCAATCGGCAAGTGATGACGTCGGCAGTAGCCCATAGGGCTGATTGCCGACGCGCAACACCGGTAACGGACCACGGCTTCGTACCCATCCGATGGCATGGTCAGCGAGAGCTTGATCTGAGACAGGATTGCTGTGCAGGTGCCATCCGCCATCTCTCACAGCGCGACCTGGTGGCACGTCCCACTGATAGTAGAGCAGCGAAAGAGCCTTTGCCCCCAGCGCCGGCCAGAGTTGCTGTTGGAGCACAAGGACCGCGGATTGCTGATCATCAAGGCCGTGTGGAGCGACGCTGAGTGCCTCGCTTCCGTCAATCCCGAGGGCTCTGGCAACGAGAGCTGCGTTCTGACGACTTGATGGCTGGTACTCGCTGACCAAAGTGTCAATCTCGGTTGGAGATGGAAGTTCAGGAGCCGATTGCCAGGCCGAACGCGTGGCTGACGTATTATTCGTCGGTGTTCCTGGCCGCAAGAAGCCAAGGCCATTGGTATACTGATGCGCGACGAGGGCCTCCTCCAGGCGGCTCGCGGCGATCGCAGGTTCGATTCGAGCACTGACACCCAGCACAAAGAGCTGATCCAAAGAGCAGTCCGGACCTGCGAGAGGGATGCGAACGGCCATTCCGGCGGCAACGGCCGCTTGGAGATCAACGAGCCACCGGGCCCCCTCGTCGAATGGCAGGTCAGATGTATTGGCGCCTGTGCCTGAAGGCCCAAAGCTCAGGTCGAGGGTATCAGGAATGGGTCCGCCGTCGACGTTGAACACCGGCGCGCCATCGCGGAGGCCGATCACGTTCCAATGATCAGGGAGCAGAGTGGTATGGGCCGCTCGTGTAAACGTCCCCGGTCGTGTAGCCACTGTCAACAGCGGCGGATCGGGCTGTGGTTGATCCGTTGGGGTTTCTTCCGCTGGGCGGGGAACTGAAGGTTTCAACGCATGGACAACCCAAGCGGCCCGAAGCGGCCTCAACTGCCCGCGAAGCTGCTTCCATGCGCCATCGAGGCGAGCCGTATTCGACCCTGCGCCCCACACAGACTTCCAGTAGGTGGTACCGCTCGAGAGTTCCCGGTCTGTCAGTTCGGGCTCGTGCGCATCAACGTGGATGTCGTCCGGATAGATTCGCACCACCAGATCGGTCCCGTTCGCACCAGGTAAGTATGCGGTTTCGATGCGCACAGGGAGGAGCACCAAAGGCAGGCCCGCATCGGCGTTATGCATGGGGTCCGCCATCACAGCCGCCTGGTAAGCCGCCTGTGCCGCATTACGCCGAGTCGTCAGGTCCGCGACCACTCTCCTCTGAGCCACCACCCTGGCTCGAAGGGCCAGGATGACACCAGGCGGCACTTCCCCCGGGTTAATGTTGTCAAGTTCGGTCTGCAACTCCTGGAGACGAAGCTGTGCGGCGTGCAATTGGGTATTTGCAGCACGTAAGGCATTGCGCAATTCGAAAATGTCGGCCATCGGTCACCCCCCTCCCAGCAGTTCATCGGCGTGATACCCTACGCGAAAGGGACGGGCAAAGGCGATCCGAGCCGTGTCAGCTGAATCCCTGTTCCATCGAGGTGAATTTGGCCCTGTCTCCAGTGAAGGCGGCGCCAGGTCCAAACCGGCAACGGCGAATCCCCGTGCCTGTGGGACACGGTCCCAACCGAGGTCCGTCCAGTGTTCGAAAGGTTCGGGTGTAGATACATCAAAGTTGAAGCGCGGGCCGGTCACCGGTTCCGAGAAAACGAAGTAATAGCCGGCCTTGCCGTTGGGAAGGTCACTGTGGACTTGGGCAACCGTGAGAGGGAAGGCGAAAACCGTTGTGGTCGCGTCAAGCCGCAACAGAAACTGCGGAGCGGTCCAGGGTACCGATGTATCCAGGGTCAGACGAGTTCCATCGATACGACCCGGGGCGGCGTACACGATAGTTCGCGGGTAACGCCGCAGTACCTCCCCTCGCACCAACACCACCACCATGTCTTCGACGTCGGGCCCATTGGCGGCCCCATTCCTGCCGAGGGCGTTACCGGCGGTCCACGCAGTCATGGGGGGGATGTCCGGGTTTCTGTCGGGTCGTGGCCAAAAGAATCGGAACGGTGTTCCCCGTTGATCAGTGGGGTACTCGCGCCATAGGAGTTCGCGGTTCATTTCGTGATTTGCGCCCGCCAGGAACGCCTCGACGAAAGCGCCATTGGCGACCAATAGCGTCACACGATCATGAGGAAAATTACCCAGACCCGGCAAGAGATACTCGAGATGATCGCGTTGGAGGGCCATAGCCAGTGGCGCCGTAAACTGGGGACAGGCCATAACCGGACGTGTGGTGCTCCCTCCACCGAAAAGCCCCGGTACCCGGAGCCGTCCATCTAGACGCTTCACGATCCGGCTCGAAGGCAGGAGAGCGGCACTGAGAATGGATGCCAGAGTCTGCGGTTCGGTTGGTTTGGTCGCCGGACCGGGAGCAATGAGAATCGGCAATCCACCGACAAGGCCAAGTCCTCCCCCGCGAGAACCTACTGCGCCATTGATGGCCTGGCGCAAGTCTGTCACGTCTCCTGGACCTGGCGCCGACTGTTCCGAGGCCGTGACAGCTTGCCATCCACGGGCTATCATGCGTCCGGTTGCGTCCGCCGCAAGCTGGCCAGGGGTAGGTGGAGCCGCCATGACAGCGATGCCGTCCAGCGCTACGGGTGGCGCCAGCGGCCGCACCGTTCCGCCCAGCCCCTGCTCGATGACCGTAGGTGTCTGACCGGCGAACGCTCTGCGCCCTACAGGTCCGAGCGGGCGAGACAGCCGAGTGAAAACAACCGTGCCCGCGCCGTTTGCGAGAGGCGTGGTTGCGGCGGTGGCCTGCAAAGTGCTTGCTTCCCCCACCAGCACGCGCGTGCGGGCCGGAGCGGCCAGCGAAAACAACTCGGATGGACCGAGCGTCTGGATGTGCCGGACGTGCAAACGGTCGGCT
>DATKMG010000771.1:0-9179 GCA_035541995.1 Terriglobia bacterium | reverse complement strand
GAGGCCCAGCACCGTTCCCAACTCGCCCTGCTTCGCTGCGATGCGCGGGAGAAGCTCGAAGAGGAACGCCGGGTCCCCTTTCTCATACTTGTCCCAGGAGTAGCTCTTGAATTCATTCTCTCCCAGTTTGTTCTTCATGATCCCGCTGTAGTAGAGTTTCTGAAAATCACGCTGCACCTGGCCGTAGTTGCACCAGATGCCCAAATCGTCCGCAAGGTGCATACCGACCATGCATGCCTCTATACCCGTCTGCCCGCGCAAACCATCTGGGAAGTTCTTAAAGAACGATTTTCCGAAGAGAAGCCCGACACAGGTGTTCTGCCCCATGTCGTTGATACCGTACTTCGCGGCAACAGAAGGCACTTTGAGCATGGTGTGGCATCGAATAGGACAACTGGTACAGCCATTGCCTCTCACCGTATACTGCCAGGTGAGATCCCCATTGAAAAAGGCCGCATTATTCGTCCGGTAGGCGATGCGATTGAGGTCGTGGGGATCACAGGTCCCGGTGTCGATCGAAGGGTTGGCTGCACCCCATTTGCGACCCCTGGACGCCAGCCATCGAGTCGATGCGTCAAAGTACTCAGCCCATGGCTGAGGGGAATTCGGCACCACGTGCTGGTTATTAGCTCCCAGCAGTGATAGGTGCAGCTTGACCAGTTTCTCCCATTTTTCCTTATTCCCGGCAATGTGGACGCTTCCCGTGCCGCGCACCGCGATGGCTTTCAGGTTCTTGGAGCCCAGCACTGAGCCGACGCCTCCTGCAGAATGAGAAACGGAGTTCATGACCACTGACATGGGAATCAGATTTTCGCCCGCCTGCCCGATCGCGGCTACTACGGCTTCCGGCCCCAGCTGCTGGGAAATCTCCACTGTTGTGCGTCGGATCCCCTGTCCCCAAAGGGAGCGAGCATCTTTAACCTCAACCTTTCCGTCGGTGATTGAGAGCCATACCGGGCGATCGGCCTTCCCTTCGATAACGATAGCGTCGTAGCCTGCGTACTTGAGTTCTCCCGCGAACTGACCACCCATATGACCCGTGGCTACCAGAGGTTTGGGCCAGCAGGTCGGCCATATGGTGGTGATGGCCGTACGGCCATTGCAGGGTGCTCCTGTACCCGCCAATGGCCCCGTGCCGAATATGATCTTATTGGCAGGCTCTAAAGGCTTGGTTCCGGGAGGGACTTCATCCCATAGAACCTGATACCCCAATCCCGTACCTCCGAGAACATCTTTATATTTCTCAACCATATCCTCAATGCGTGACTTGCCGGTGGACAAATCAACCCGCAACACTTTACCAGCCCATCCTCCGTATCGAGCCATGATATCTTCCTCCTTGTTTCTACTTCTTGTGACATTCGGTGCAGGCCGCTGCTTTTGCCGGAGGTATGACCGCAGTGGGCACGGCACGAGGTGGCACCCTATCGGTAAAATCGCTCCAGGCCGCGTAGCGCAGGGCTGACGCAGGGCAAGCCTCAACGCACTTCGGTTTCCCGTCGCAGAGGAAACACTTGGTCGCCTTGTTCGTATCCGAATCAAAGGACAGCATCTCCCAGGGGCAGGCTCTCTGGCACATCTTACAGCCAATGCATTTGTCCGGATCCACCACTCGTGCATTGAGAGGAGGTTTGACCACGATAGCATCGTTGGGACAGGCGTTCGCACAAGGGACCGGGTGCGGACATTGCTTGCACAGATCCTGCACAGCCAATCCGTTGCCCCAGTTGCCCTGCCCGCGCTGCCCGGCGTAGACGCTCTTGGGACCGAAATTGAGATTCCTGCCGACCTTGATCCTGGCGATCGAAGGCTGCGCCTTGCCGTCGTTGAATTCGGTACACGCCAACTCGCACCGCCGGCAGCCCACGCACGCAGTCGGATCGGCGATGACGATACCTTCTGCCTTTTCCATGATAATGAGGGGCTTCGTGTCTGCTCTTGCCAGCAGCGGTCCTAGGGCCGAGATGCCAATGACCGAGATGCCGCTCAGTTTTATGAATTGTCGTCTGGATAATTCACGGTCGGCCGTGAGCGATGCCAGGGTCCTTTCGAAGTTTCTGCGTTTTTCTTTATATTCATTCATCGGTTGTCCTTTCGGATCTGTAGTCTTGGCTCTCGCTTCACCCATGGTAGCCTGCCAAACTGTGTTTTATCGGGAGCAGAAAGAGCCCTGAGAAAAACAGATGGGCCGTAGCAGCAACAAGTGGGCATAACCTTCCTCCTCTTCGCTTTGTTTCACGGAAACGCACTGGCGACACGCGAAGGAGGTTAGCGTTTGTTAACATGTTACACCTGTGCCTATCCTTGTCAAGCAAAATTCGTTTTGGAAACACAGGTGATCAGTGGACGATTGCCAATCGCAATGTTGAAGCTTGACGAGCGTAAAAGCATTCTCCAGTACAGAGGAAGACATCGATAAAATTGCCGACTTCTATTTTTTCAAGAAATGGGTATGGCAAGACTGCACATTGCACCTGATAATCATCCAGAGGACTGGAGAGGGCACCTCGCCATAGACAACACGGTGTTGGCAACGCCGGCACTCTGGAGAAAGAGCATCAAGGGGATCAGGGCGGACCTGAAGGCGGTTCAGGAGATAGTAAAGAATCCGAAAAGCGATTTCTTCAGTCCGATGCCTCACGCGAAGGATTATACGGTGTTCAGGGAAATACTCCTGGTCGCCGACCATAATGCCTATCACGTAGCGGAACTTGTCTCACTGAGACGCGTGCTCAACATAAAACCGATGCAGGAATACTGAAACAGGCCGCTTTCAATCTGACGGCTTTAGTCTCAGCCCCTTTGGAACAACGACCAGTTCTGCCAGTTCGAAGAGGCCTTGTACAAGAAGGGCAAGCAGCGCAGCCGGTATGGCACCCTGAAGGATCAATCCGACATCGTCAAGGCGGATGCCGGTGAGAATGGGCTGGCCGTAACCGCCCGCACCAATGAGCGCCCCCAGGGTCGCCGTGCCCACATTGATCACCGCCGACGTTTTAATGCCGGCCAGGATTTCTCGTGACGCCATAGGGAGCTCAACCAGCCTCAGTCTCGCTCCGGGGGAGAGCCCGAGCGCCTCGGCTGATTCGCGCAACGGCGGCGGAATGTCGCGGAGCCCCGTATACGTATTGCGCACAATGGGCAGGAGGCTGTAAAGAAAGAGCGCCACCATTGCCGGAGGCCCGCCGATCCCCAGCAAAGGGATCATGAACACCAGAAGGGCCAGCGAAGGGATTGTCTGGACAATACCGACAAAGCCTAAGATAACCTGTCCCAACCCGGACTTTTTTTCGGCGATGATGCCCAGAGGTATCGACATCAGGACTGCGGCGAGCAATGAAATCGAAACGAGAGAGAGGTGCTCTTTCGTATGTCTCCAGAGCCGTTCTGCCATGTTTTCGTGACGTATCCCTTTCTTCAGGGAGAAGTGCTGGGATAGAAAGTCTGCCGCGACTGCACTTTCGGGCACTTTTTCGATCTTGGCAAGCCCATTCATCCTTATCATGTCAACTTCGGAAATCTGTCCTTCAAGCTTGGCCAGCGCAGCGACGACATTAGGTGCTCGCTCTTCGAGGTCACCCCGGTAAAGCACGACCGCGGTATAGACCGGAAAAAAGTGGAGGTCGTCTTCCAGGGTCTGCAATCCATAGTAATCGATTTCAGCGTCCGTGCTATAGAGGTCGGTGACATGGATGGATCCGCTGGCGAGTCCCCGGTAGGCCAGGTCATGATCCATGCCGAAGACGTTCTTCTGCGGGAGTTCGTACCGTAACCGCAGGCCGGGCCATCCGTCGCCCCGGTCCATGAACTCGTTGCTGAACCCGAAGACCAATTCCGCGTGCCTGCCCAGGTGAGAGACCGTGAAGATATCGAGCTTTTTGGCGATCTCCTTTTTCATGCCCAGGGCGTAGTTGTTGTTGAATCCCAGCGATGCGGTCATCCGAATCCCGTAACCGGCCAGTGCCTGCCGCATCGCATTTTCGCCGCTCATTCCTTTACGGGCTAAAATCTCCTCGCTTATCGTGCCGGTATACTCTGGATAGATGTCGATATCACCCCTGACAAGGGCGTTCCACAGGAGACGCGTGCCGCCCAACCCCCGCCGGTGAACGGGAATGGCACCAGCGTTCTGAACAAGAAGCGTGACGATATCTCCGAGGATCACCGATTCGGTGAAGCTCTTTGAACCGATTCGCACTTCGGGCGAAGCGCCCGACGCTGGTGCTGCAGGACTCTGCGCCGCGGCGGTGGAAAGTGCTATTGCTATAAAGAGCAAGAGGCGGAGCATGGATTTCACGGGCTGCCCCTCCTGATGCCATTCAGGGGACTGCGCTGAGCGTTGATGAAATGCGTTACGAAGGGATCAGCAGGTGTTTCGAAAAATTCCTCAAGCGTGCCCGACTGTACAACTTCTCCGTCACGGAGCAGGACTATCAGGTCGCCGAAGAAGGCTGCCTCGCCCATGTCGTGCGTGACCAGCATGACCGTCTTCTTCAATGACTGAAAGATTCGTTTCAGGTCGGTTTGTAAATCTGCACGGATCATGGGGTCGAGTGCGCCGAGCGGCTCATCCAGAAGGAGGACGTCCGGATCAAGCATCAGGGCGCGCATCAGGCTCACCCGTTGTCGCTGACCTCCAGACAGTTGTGCGGGAAACCGGCGGAGTCCCTCAACGGGAAAGCGCGCACTCTCTGCTAACTCCCGGAGTTTCGTCGAGACCCTGATGCTATCCCATTTCAGGTGACGCGCCATCAGCACCACATTTTCACCAGCGGAAAGGTGCGGGAATAACCCGCCTTCCTGAATCACATAACCTATCCTCCTCCGGAGCGAGAAGACGACATCCGGCAGAACTTCGGTTCCTTCTAGATAAACGTGGCCGTTGTCAGGGCGAATGAGACCGATGAGAAGCCGGAGCAGTGTGGACTTACCGCAGCCGCTCGGACCGATCAAGACAGTTGTCTTTGCGGCGGGGATTCTTAAGCTGACTGAATTTACAGCTATAATCTTCCCATACGATTTCGAGCAATTCGCAAATTCAATCACTGGATGAAGGTTGGCGCTGACTCCTGTCATGATGGTACTGCTTTACCGACACGATACGAACCGGACATTCTGAATGGATGTGTTGATAACGTCTCCCAGGAGCTGCAAAGTCCTTTCTATATCCTCGTCAGAATTATCCATACCTAAGGAGAATCTGAGAGCACAGTGCGCTTCCTCTTCTGTCAGTCCCATCGCCAACAAGACATGAGAGGGTTCAGGAGAGCCCGACTTGCACGCGGATCCGGAAGAGAAGAAGATCCCGTGAGCATCGAGTGCAAGGAGCAGCGACTCGCCCCGTATGCCGGGAATCGTCACATTCAGCGTGTTGGGCAATCTGTTTTGGGGATCACCATTGAGCCTGGTCCCGGGAACGATACGCAGAACTCCTTCGTAAAGCCTGTCACGCAGGCGCCGAACCCTGGTTTGCATCTCGTCCAGATGTTGAGCGGCTATTCGGGCTGCCCGACCCATCCCTATGATGCCCAGGGTATTTTCTGTTCCTCCGCGCAAGCCTGCCTCCTGCTTTCCTCCATGGATGAGCGGGGCTAGTTCAACCCCTTTGCGCACGTATACGGCACCAGAACCCTTTGGCCCGCGAAATTTATGACCGGAAAGGGTGAGGAAATCAACCCCCCAGGCTTGCACATCAACGGGTATTTTTCCGACCGCCTGAACCGCATCAGTGTGAAACAGCACCCCTCTTTCTCTCGCAATCTGCGCCAATTCACGAATCGGCTGAATTGAGCCGGTTTCGTTGTTGGCAGCCATTATGCTTACGAGGCAGGTTTTTTCGCCAAGCGCGTCGGACAATTGTTCCGGATTCACGCACCCTCTTCTATCAACCGGAAGATAGGTTACCGTGAATCCCCGCCCTTCCAGCCACTGGCAAGCATTGATCACGGAAGGATGTTCAATGGAGCTCGTGACTATGTGGTACTTTGAGTCCGCACGCGAGAGGGCGACACCTTTGATGACAGAGTTGTTCCCCTCGGACCCGCCGCTATTGAAAATCAGCCGACGTGGCGTACAGTTGATCAGGAGAGCCAGGCTCTTTCGTGCTGCCTCAACTGCGTCACGGGACTCTTTTCCCGGGCCATGGATGCTCGATGGGTTGCCGTAGCATTTTGCGAACTCCGCCATCGTATGCTGCACTTCGACGTTTAAGGCAGTGGTCGCGTTGTTGTCCAGGTAGATGCGCGTGCTGCGCGTTTCCTCTTCCACCTTGCTGTCGAGCACATACTCGCCGGTATTCGAAACACGATCGAACGTGGAACCCTCAACTTTGGTCACGTCGCACAGCAACGCTTTATATGCAGGGAATCCGGAGATCGGATCATAATTGTTTAAGTCAGTCAGTTCATTCACGCAGGCCTCCTGCCAATCAGGAGAACCGAGCCGTCCACCTCCTGCCCCGCTCGCCTCTATGGCACCTTTCACGATGCCATCAGTGACAACTGCATACATCGAAACCTGTCCGCGCGGGGTTTTTATCAGGACCTTATCTCCGCCATTGATTCCGCGCTTCCCAGCATCAGCCGGATTCATCATGACGGTCGGCACGGGCCGCTCTTCAGCCAGCGAGGGGATGCTCTGGTGCAACGTGTGAAGGTCGACGTTGTGACGCGCTCCGGAATTGAAGATCAACGGAAACCGCTTCGCCAGCTCCGGTATTGAGCTCGGACTCTCCTTTGGTTCAACATAGCGGGGCAATGGATCATAACCGTATTCTTCCAGCACGGAAGAAGCTATTTCGAACTTGCCCGAAGGCGTTGCAAACCCCGGCCTTCCATCTTCCCGCAGCAATCCCTTCTCCCACTTCTTGTATTGCATCATTACCTGAGGAACCTGCACCATTCCGCCGGCGTCCCGCACTTCCGAAGGAGTGAAACCTGAGCCGGCAAGCACGTACGAAAGCAGCTCATCTCCATTCTGCGGATAAAGATGTCCATAGCCAAGCCTGCGGGCGAGCTCCGCCATGATAAAGAAGTCGTAACGGGCTTCGCCAACCGGTTCAATAAGCCTTTCACGCACCTTGAACATGGAATCATAGACCATGTACGACTCAACTTCATAGTAAGTGGCCGCAGGAAGAATGATGTCCGCGTAATCCATGTCCGCTGTCCGCTGGCGATCGATGCACACGAGAAAATCGAGCCCGTTGAGCGTCTTTCTCCAGACGGCCGATTCCGGCCAGGAGGTGATGATCGATGCCCCGAGGCTTATCAGCATCCGGATATGGTAGGGATCTTTCTCCAGAACCGCATTGGGAAGAGCTATGGCATGAAATTCACCGCGGTATTTGGAGTATAACGGAAAGCTGTTGTGACCGGCTGCCTTGTGAGGGTTTGGATTGGATACCAGTCCGCTGCGGTTGATCGGAAATTTATTCTGCTTCATCTTGAAGCACTGGCCGCCGGGTACGTCCAGTTGTCCGGCCAGCGCCCATAAGGCCAGTATGGCGCGGATGGTCTGTACCCCATTGCCGTTGTACTCCAGTCCACTGTACATTACCGGCGCCGCCCCATCGCTTTCGGCCAATCTTATCGCAAGAGAGTGCACCGTTTCAGCAGGCACCCCTGTGACGCTTTCTACATATTCCGGCCTGAAATGCTGAACATAGTCATTGAACTCATCAAAGCCCGCTACCCAGCTCTTTACGAATTTTTCGTCGTACAGTTCTTCTTCGATCAGGACGTTGCACATGCCCAAGGCCAGGGCGCCGTCGGTGCCTGGTCTGATTGGAATCCACTCGGCGTTAGGGTATCTCGCCATGGCCGTCTTGCGTGGATCGATTACGACAATTCTGGCTCCGCGTTTGTGTGCCTCCTGAATTCTCAGGAAATCGTCGGGGGGGCAGTGAGCAGCCGGGTTTTTTCCCCAGATCACGATAAGCTTGGCATGTTCGATGTCGGAAAACATATCGATGTACATGCTGCCCATTGTGACATGTGGCGCAATCATTGCGAATGCCACGTAGCAAAGCGCTCCCACTCCCAACGTGTTCGGTGAGCCGAAGGGGAAGAGCACGCTGGAAGCCGATGAAACAGCTACTCCGGCAGGTTGATATACGTCGCACAGGGGGCGGTCGAAACTTCCGCTTCCGGTATAGATCGCCGCTGCTTCAGGACCGCTTTCATCTTTCACCAGGTTTAGCTTCGCCACGATTTCATCGTAAGCCTCATCCCACGAAATCCTCTTGAAATCATGACGTCCCTTGGGTCCATTCCTCCGCATCGGATATAAGATTCTATCTTTGGAATAGACGATCTCAGGTGAACGCTCGCCAACCTTGCACATCATGCCAAAGGGAGAATCATTATCAGGCCTGACAGCAACCATGCGGCCTTTTTCATCGTAGGCCACGATGACCCCGCATCCAGCCGAACATACGCCGCATATGCCGGACTTTTCATTTGGCCGAAGAGCCATGCCCACCCGCCTACACGGCGTATAGCCCCACGGCGAAATAGCGATCCTCGTCCATCCAAACGCCATGCGGTGCAAGGCCGACGTCGGCTGCCATCGAGTCAAACTCGTTCACCGTGTATTTGTATGAGTTCTCAGTATGAATGCGCTCGCACCTATCAAATGAAACGCGCTCATTCGCTATCTTGACTTCCTGTGCGGACAGACTCTCCAGATGCATCTCGACCCTGCCCAAGGTCTCATCGTACAGAGCCGAATGCCGGAAACCTCTCAAGTCGAAATCGGCGCCGAGCTCTCGATTAAAGCGGGCCAGGAGATTCAGGTTGAATGCGGCGGTCACCCCTTCGGAATCGTCGTAGGCACGCCGAAGTAATTCGGGAGCCTTCTTGAGATCGTATCCGATCAAAAGTGCGCCATCATCATGCAGCAGTTGGCGGAATTGGCGGAGCAGGAACGATGCATCCGAAGGATCAAAGTTACCAATGCTTGAACCGGCGTAAAATATAAGACGCCTCACGGCCCTGGGTAGGAGCGATTCGAGGCTTTCCAAGGAGACAAGGAAATCCATTGCCACGGCATGCACCGAAACATGCGGAAACATATGCGCGACTCTCAGGGCTGCACCCCGGAGGTAATCCGCAGAAATGTCTACAGGCACAAAGCTGGCGACTCTGCCCGTCTCGAGCAGAAGTTTTCCTTTATGACAC
>DATKMG010000770.1:0-17951 GCA_035541995.1 Terriglobia bacterium | reverse complement strand
GCCATCTGTACTCGTTTGGTTCGGGTCGGTGATCATAGTCTCCTTCTGTGCACAGGAGGCCTACTCTTGATTCCTCCTTCTTTCCTGCTTTCCCTTGGCGAGCGGTGTAGAGGATACGGCAAGCCGCCTTATCGTTCCCGGCAGCAAAATGGTCGGCTCCGATGGCATGGGAGTCACCTTTCAGCGCCGTGCAAAATCTCGAGACTCATAGTGATCATCCTGAATAACAAATAGTGCGATGTGACCTTACCCCCCCACATGCGAAGCCGCTGCCTGAACCTCGGTCAGCCCACTAGCCCCATCCTGACATGCGTCTTGCAGTGATCTATTTCGATGCGTAGTGCCCGGGAGAGCACATATCTCTGTAATAGCTGAATGATGCAGTGCCGATAAATTACAGTGAGAAAAAGCCACCGGGTGATGACCGCGAGAGGAAGGCAATGGGATTGATACCCCGTTTGACTGTCATTTTACTATCGACTATCTTGTTTGGCAGAACGGGTTTGGCCCTTACGCCACAGAAAATTCTTTCCCAGTTTGTCCATCAGTCCTGGCAGCTGCGCGACGGCCTTCCTCATTCAACTGTGCGTGCGATAGTCCAGAGCCCGGACGGTTATCTTTGGCTGGGAACCGACGGAGGTCTCGTTCGCTTTGATGGAGTGCAATTCAAAGTCTATGACCCGGCAAATATGAACCTGTTGAAGTACCCCAATATTGCAGCCCTGAGCGTCGATCCAGCGGGGAGTCTGTGGATTGGTACGGAAGATGGACTCCTCAAGCTTAAAGATGGCGAGTTTTCAAGGCTAAGCAAACAGGATGGGATGATTGACAGTCGGGTGAAGTGTATCCTGCCTGGCCGAGACGGCGGGCTCTGGGTCGGGACTTACAATGGTCTCAGCCGTTATAAGGATGGGAAGGTCTTGAATTTCACCATTCAGGACGGGCTGGCGGACAACACGATCGTAGCACTTTGCGAGGACAAAGTCGGTAGTTTGTGGGTGGGAACGGTAAAAGGTTTGTGTCAATTGCACAATGGACGTTGGACCATGTTTAGCCCTCCGGGCAGCCGGGTTCAAAGCGTCATCACTGCTCTCCAAATGGATCGCAAGGGCATTCTTTGGATTGGAACTGCAAACGGGCTGATGCGTTTTAAAGAAGGCAGGTTCGTCCAGTTCACTCGAACTGACGGTTTGACCGCCGATCCCGTGGCGTCTCTATACGTGGATCGGGAAGACACCCTTTGGATTGGCACTCATGGTGGTGGATTGAACCGCTTACAGGGGACCCACATCAGTAGTTTCACTTCCTGGGACGGCCTCTCCAATGACGTCATCTATTCTTTGCTGGAAGACCAGGAAGGTAGCTTGTGGATAGGCACCGAAAGCGGGGGATTGAACCGCCTGAAGGAAGGCGCACTCACCACCTACACGACTCACGAAGGACTGCCCAGTGACTTTATCAATTCTGTCACCGAAGATCTTGACGGAAATCTGTGGATTGCCACCTCGCAATGGCTCAGTCGATATCGGGATGACACATTTACCACCTTCGAGCGCAAAGGCGCTGAGTTAGGGGACAACAATATCCGGACACTCTGTGCCGATCACCACGGAGGTCTCTGGCTCTCCACTGATCGCACCTTGCAGCATCTGGCCAAAGGCAAGTACACCATTTACACTGCCAGGGATGGATTGCCTGAAAGCCCCATCCGAGTGATTCATGAGGACCGCAGGGGGGTCCTGTGGATAGGAACGCACGAAGCTGGCTTGCTCTCCCTTCAAGATGGGAGATTCCGCCATTTAACAGTCGAAGATGGGCTTTCGAGCAACAGAATTAGAGCGTTGGAAGACGATGCCGAAGGGAATCTTTGGATAGGCACGCGCGATGGTGGGTTGAACGTCCTCAAAGATGGCAAATTCACTGTTTATCGTTCCAAGGATGGACTTGCAAGCGATGAGGTCCATTCCATCTATATGGACCCATCACAGTGCGTCTGGATAGGCACTACCGGGGGACTCGTTCGGTTCAAGGACCGGAGATTCGCTACCTATACTCAGAGAGACGGACTGCAAGCCGACTTTGTTTACAGCATCCTGGAAGATAATAGCCAGAATTTATGGGTAAGCAGCCAGAGGGGCCTGTCCCGTATCAGCAAAAGGGAACTGAATGATTTTGCAGAGGGGCGGGTTCACTCGATCAGCTCGTATGTTTATGGTACTGAAGACGGCATTCGCGACACTAGTTTCTCGTTCATCTATCAGCCAACAGCCTGGAAAGGCAGAGACGGCCGTCTCTGGTTCCCGACGGTCCGAGGAGTTGTTGCGGTTGATCCAGATCATTTTAGAAAAAACCAATTGCCTCCCCCGGTACTGATTGAGCAACTCTATGCTGACCATCGGGCCTGGAGCTTGGGAGGGGAAGTCCGACTGCCTCCAGGTAAGAAAACTCTCGAGATCCATTACACGGCTCTCAGCTTCCTGGATCCCGACAGAGTCCGATTCCGGTACAAACTGGAAGGCTTTGATCTAGACTGGATCGAAGCCGGCAGCCGAAGAGTCGCATACTACACGAACCTCCCGGGAGGGCAATACCGGTTCCGCGTGTTGGCCTGTAACAACGATGGGGTATGGAATGAGACAGGTGCGACCCTTAATTTCCACTTAGCGCCTGTTTTTACCCGGACTTATCCTTTCTATTCCCTTTGCTTATTGGCTGCGGGCTTGCTGATTGGCGCCTTCATTCAGTGGCGAGCTCGCCGGACAAAGAGGCGCGAGGAAGAGTTGGTACACCTCGTTCAGATGAGAACGCTCGACCTGGAGAATGAAGTCATGGAACGGAAAAGGGCCGAGAACCAGCTTCGCAAATATACAGCCGAAGTGGAGGAGTCCAGAGACCATATCCAAAAGCAAGCAGAGGAGATCGCTCGATCCCGGGACCAAGCCCAACTAGCGACTCGGGCTAAGTCGGAATTCCTGGCAAATATGAGCCATGAAATTCGCACTCCCATGAACGGCGTGATCGGTATGACTGGGCTCTTACTAGATACTCCGTTGACTCCGGAACAGCGGGAGTATGCAGAAACGATTCGCCGCTGTGGTGATGGGATGCTGACCCTGATCAACGACATTTTGGATTTTTCCAAGATCGAGGCTGGCAAGTTGACCATCGAACCCATGACCTTCGACCTTTGGGTGGCCATAGAGGAGGTAGTGGATATGTTAGCCCCCAAAGCAAAGGAAAAGGGCCTCAATATCCTCCTGAATTACGCGCCGGACGCTCCCAAGAGGGTCGTGGGCGACCCTGGCCGTATCCGGCAGATCTTGGTCAACCTGGTCGGAAACGCCGTCAAGTTTACTTCTCAAGGACATATCTCGATTGGAATAGAGTGCCTCGAAAAAACCACCGAAGATGCGGTCCTGAAGATCTCGGTATTGGATACTGGAATCGGCATTCCTGCGGAAAGGCAAGCTTTGATTTTTGAGAAATTCTCCCAGGCAGACAGTTCCACAACCCGAAGATTCGGAGGGACAGGTTTGGGATTGGCTATATCAAAACAACTGGCCGAGCTAATGGGAGGGAGTGTGGGATTTGAGAGTTCTCCCGGCGTGGGCTCCACCTTCTGGGTCATGCTTCGCCTGCCTCTGGCAGCCAGCGCCATACCTGTTCGTTTACCTGAACCAGATCTTGCGGGTGTACGTGTCCTGGTCGTGGATGACAACCGCGAGAATTGTCGTATCTTGTGTGCACAAATGAAAGGGTGGGGATTGCGTTGTGAGTACGCTCTGACCGGAGCCGGCGCCATGGTCAGTCTCTTAGATGCTAAAGGACGGCAGGACCCCTTCCAACTTGCTATCCTGGATTTCTCCCTACCCTGGTTGAATGGTGAAGAATTAGCGCAAACCATCAAATCCGATCCCAGGATTGCTGGCACTCTTTTACTTCTTCTGACCTCTTCAGGACAACCGGGCGAAGCCGCAAGACTTCACCAGAGCGGATTTTCCGCTTATTTGGTCAAACCAGTCCGTGCTTCAATTCTTCATGACGCGCTCTTGAGTGTCTTGGCTTCGCATCTGCACGGGTACAGTACTCCATTCGTCACTCGTCACAGCCTCGCTGAACAAAGGTCCATAAACAATCTATTAGAAAGAGAGATGCCCCGTACCTTGAGAGTACTGCTGGCTGAGGATGACATCGTCAATCAGAAAGTGGCAATGCGCAAGCTCGAAAAGCTATCCTGCCGCGTCGATGTTGCCGCCAACGGCAAGGAAGCCATCGAAATGTGGGAAAAGTTGCCCTATGACCTGATCTTTATGGACTGTAACATGCCGGAAATGGATGGGTATGAGGCCACACGTGCAATTCGTTTAAGGGAAGGCGTGAAGAAGCACACCCCCATCATTGCCATGACGGCAGGTGCTATGAAAGAAGATCAGGAGAGATGCCTCGATTCCGGCATGGATGACTATCTCTCAAAACCGGTTCATCCTGGAAGACTCACGGAGGTTCTTGAAAGATGGATCCAGCGATCGGTGGAACTGTAATAGGCGATATGCAATTCAGTCGGGACGATTAAGGACGATTGGGAGAGACAGAAGTCTCCCGGAAAGGTGTCTGTGCTTCATACAGGGTAATCCTGCTCATGATTGCCTCTGCCTGCTGACTCTTTGGGACGGCCAGCGCCAGTGCCTGGCGCGCCGTCGAGGCCGCGTCAGCGAACCGTCCCGCCTCAGCATATGCCGCCGCCAGTGTATCCAGAGCAGCCGCATTCTTTCCGCCGGAAAGTTGGATTGCCCGCACAGCCAGCGCCACTGCTTCTGTCCCATTTCGAAGCGATGCCTCGGGAGATGTTGCCAGCGCCCACGCCACTTGTTGTAGTGTGGGCGCATCATTTGGCTGCAGGAGGACTCCCTCGCGCCATTGTGCCAAGGCTTCTGAAGTTTTCCCTTGCGCATAAAGCGCACTCCCCAGACGGTCATGGGCCTTGGCATAGTCCGGCTTAATCTCCAAGGCTTTCCGCCATTGCCTGATAGCTTCCTCCGTCTCTCCCCGCTTGGTCAAAACGCACCCAAGATTGTAATAGGTCGGCGCATATCCGGCATCGAATTCCAACGCCTTTCGCAGCTGCACAAGCGCTTCGTCCAATCTTCCCTTCCGAAACAGCACATTGCCCATGTTACAGCGCGCCGGTGCGAATTGCGGATCGAGTTCCATCGCTTTCTGAAAGTTGGCTTCCGCTTCGTCCAGTCGTCCTGTCTCGAGGAGCAGCGTGCCCAAATCGTTGTAAGGCGATGCATGCCCGGGGTCATCCTCCACAGCCCTCTGCAGTTTGATTTCCCGGGCCTTTTGGAAGTGTATGGCTGCCTCGTGCAGGCGTCCGGTCTGTCGTAACACCAGGCCCAGGTTGTTGTACGACATCTCATCATCCGGGTGGATTTCCAGCACCTTCCTCCATTCGGCGACCGACTCTTCGTAGCGTCCCGCCCTCTGGAGGTACGCCGCCCTGTCAAATAACCTGTAATATTCAAGGGCGGGCCCGCCGATCTTCCGTAATCCGTCCGGTGCGATGTTCACAAATTCGGGGATGTTCACGGCGCGGTTGGCGGCAGTCGAGTTCTCAACCAGAATCGCCGGGCTGTCATTTCCCTCCTCATCGATGTAGGTCAGGTACATTTGTGTGTATGGTGATCTGCTCTTCGACGAGAACACCAACCAGCGGCCATTCGGCGAGAAACTGTGCCAGGAGTTCATCAGTGTCGTGTTACAGCGCATTCGCCGCGCCTGTCCGCCCGCTGCCCGCACGATAAATAGCTGGCTGTCCGGCCGCATCAGCAAGCCATTGCGGCACTGAACAAACACGATCCACCGCCCATCGGGCGACACCTTGGGAAACGAATTGCTCATGCCATTCCGCGAAGCGCCTTCAATCGGCTCCGGGGTGCCCCCTTTGCCATCGTTGAAGGGAATCCGGTAAAGATCATATTGGATCGGTCTTTCGGCCAGGTCATTGGCGAATCTTGCAACCGCCGTGCCTTCCGGATTGGGCTCTTTCGCTGCCGCGCGGGCAAACACGAGAAATTTCCCGTCGGGACTCCAGACGGCATTGGTCTGCACAAACTGTGGATCATCGGCCCCGGGCAGCGGTTGTAGAATTCCCGTCGTCCGGCTATACCAGCTCAAAATCCCGCGTGTAGGGTAGAAAACCTGCAGGAACCGGTAATCCTTGAAGTTCGCCACATAATAGTTGCTGCGAGGTTCGGCGGATTTCGCAGTGGACGAAGGGGACTGCTGTCCGCCATCCTCCTCCGAGGCATTGATGGTAGTCACGACGTATTTTCCGTCGGGGGAAACTTGCGACATAAACCCGATCCTGAGCCCTCCCTTTAGCCTGCCCTTGGCCGAACTCCATTGAATCACATTCTCGTTGTCAATCGACATCTCCTGCCTCACAGGAGTAAGAGTGTACATACCCCTGTTTCGACGCAGGCCATCCAGATCCATCCCGAGCGTTCTGCCGTCGGCTGAGAAGGAATGGCAATTGGCGCACATGGGGACATTCTCTAACACCACCCGGCTGTAGGGCTCTCCGACATTGCGAAGCCGCCAGCGGATCAATCGGACCGCCCCTGAAGCCAGGGGCTTGATTTCTCCCGTTTGTGTCTCCGTGGGCATCAGCGGCACATCGCGATAAAAGATCGGCGCACTGACCGGGTCCTTCGACGTACGAAACGTGACATGGCCGCGGGAAACGGGATGTTCCGAGTTCACTCCCTGGAAGCCAGAAATCGTTATCGTCGCTGCCGAGGTCATCGAGTGCTTTTTGATGGACTCCCACGTCAGCGCATCCGGAGTCCAGGTCCGGACTTTCGCTTGTTGTGGTGTGAGCTTGGGGAGTTCATTCGTCACCGCGACGCATTCCGGGTCAATCCTGCCGATGCGCATCCGCTCACCCTTTGACCTTGCGTGGGGCCCCGCGGAACCATCGGCAAATGAAACGTCGATGCGCCAGCCAGTGGCTTTGTCATCGGCATCTCGAAAGAGGAAAGTCGGAGGAGGAAATTCCGGCGGAAAGATGGAGCCTTCGACCGGATAGTCAATCGTGAGTGGAACAGACTGCAATATTTTCGGGTGTGCGCTTGGCTCCGTGACAAACGGCTCGCTCAGAACTGTCATTGCCACGATTGCCGCGGTTATGATGAGAAAGCAGCCTCCAATTCGCTTCACAATGCCTCTATTTCCTCTGGCCAAGTAGTTTTACCATTTTCATTCCTGGAAAGGGTCTCGATTTGTCCCACCTCTTGCCACTAACCGGCGGGGTTTAATTGAAGAGTGTGCCGCCGGCTGGCGCAGGCATCACCCTGTGATGCCTGCGATTGGTAACCACTCGGAATCCCTAGACCAGCATAGCGAAAAGTCAAAAAGTCAAGTGCGGTGCCTTTCTTCGTCTTCCCATTAGTGGGGCCAGAGCCATCCGAATGTGCCTGCCGTCAAGAGTCCGAACACAAGGCCGTCGAACATCGACCGGAGGGTCGTCCCCCAGTTACGCTTATACCAGATTGAGTTTTGAAGGAGCGCGAGGGAGTAGCCCATGAAAGCCGTGGCCCCCACGAATCGGAATACCGCGAGGTAGTACGCCCCCGGCGGGAGCGCCCGTCCCGTGATGTAGGCCGAAAAGAAACTCACCAGAACCGAATAAAGGAACCAGAGGAAAAGGCTCATCCCCATCGTGGGTGGGCCACTGGGAATCACTGTCATGAAAACAACAGGACCTTTCTTCATCTTGTCCTGGAACTCAGGATTCTTCATACCTTCCATCGAACCGGCGCACGGCACGGCATAGTCTCCCGGCGGAATACTAAAACCGCGTAAGGCAGCCATGATTTCGTCTTCCTTGGGAAGCTTGCGCAGATCGTTACGGTGGTATCGCAATACCATGTGAAGAATGGAACTCGCCACAAAGACAATTACAGCCGACAAAAGGATCGGAACCAGGAGTGATGTTACGGGCACCATAAACACCTCCAGAATTGAAGAAATACGCAACTTGGGCTTGGCAATAGCTTATCATTGACACAGGAAATCCAGATGGAGAATTGTTCATAGGGGGTGTAATTCAAAGTGCGGCTGGAGACGCCGCGCCCCGCGGCCCCCGCGGCGCAGGGACCGTGAGTAAATGAGTTAATTCAGTCGCACTTTGAAATGCATTCGTTCACAGGGCAAACGGCTTTTACAGACAACAGAGGAGATCAACCATGACTACCAAAGATGGCACCGAACTCCGCCAACTCGGCTCTACAGGGCCTAAGGTCTTTCCACTGGCTCTCGGATGTATGGGCATGTCGGGCATGTACGGCTATGCAGACCAGAACGAGAGTATTGCTGCCATCCATGCGGCGCTGGATCAGGGCATTACTTTAATTGATACCGGCGATTTTTATGGGATGGGACTTAACGAAATGCTCATTGGACGTGCTCTGAAGGACCGCCGTGAGAAGGTTCTGCTCTCGGTGAAATTTGGAGCTTTGCGCAGCCCGGACGGTGCATGGCTGGGGTTCGATGCCCATCCCTCAGCCGTTAAGAATTTTCTCGCGTACAGCCTGAACCGCCTGGGGGTGGACCATATCGATATCTATCGCCCATCACGCCTCGACCACAACGTCCCGATCGAGGAGACGGTAGGAGCGATTGTCGATCTTATCAAGGCCGGCTATGTCCGCTATGTCGGGCTGTCGGAGGTGGGACCAAAGACCATCCGCCGCGCACATGCCATCCATCCCATCAGCGACCTTCAAATCGAGTATTCGCTCATCAGTCGTGGCCCCGAGACCGGCATCTTTCCCGTGCTCGATGAACTCGGAATTGGAGCAACGGCCTACGGTGTTCTTTCCCGTGGATTGCTCAGCGGGTCCGTCCCGGCTGCGCAAGGCGATTTCCGGGCCCACCTCCCACGCTTCAGCGGAGAAAACTTCGATCGTAACCGACGTCTCACGGAAGCGTTGCGTAGCTTGTCAGTCCAAAAGGGAATTCGTCCTTCCCAATTGGCAATCGCCTGGGTGATGGCAAAAAGAAAGAACATAGTTCCCGTCATTGGCGCCCGCACCCGGACTCAACTCCGAGAATCACTGGACGCTCTGCGCGTCCAATTGTCAGCGACCGAGATAGCCCGCATCGAAGAGGTTATTCCCGCCTCGGCAGTCGCCGGTACACGTTACGATGAGCGCCAGATGAAGATGCTGGACAGCGAACGGTTCTAGCTGGTTTCTGTCGCGTAACTCGGCAAAAGGGCTCCCCTCCTTGGGTAAGGAGGGGCAGCCGCAGCCACAGGCCGTGGCGGGGTGGTTCGAACATTCCTGGAAAGGCCAACCCAGTATTGGTAATGCGGCAATTCCCACCACCCCCGCGGCGCTGCGCGCCACGACCCCTCCTCAGCCGAGGAGGGAAGTTTTCACGCAATCCTGCGGTTTAGCGACAGAAACCAACTAGCACGTTGTTCAATCGCAAGAAAGAACCGAGCGGGTGACAGCCCTCACCTTTCGAGGCCCCATTTGCCACGTCGCTCGCGGTTTCGTACGGCTCAACCCTCCGGAATCTCCCGTTTAGCTGGCTCACCCCCTGACACTTCGAATTCTCTTTACGCATACCCTCCAGTGTCGTATAGAATGCTCGCCCTATGGCAGAACAAGTTGCTGTCTCCAACTCCCTGCGTCGTCCGGCCCGGCTCACGGATCTCGGGCTCCTGGTCCTCTGCAATTTAATGTTTGGCGCACAGTATCCAGCCACCAAGACGAGCGTTACAAGTATGGGGCCCGTGTTTCTTTCGTTATTGACGTTCGTATTGGGAGCCTTCTGTTTGGTTCCGTTCTTTCTTTTCGAGTCTCGCGCTCACCCCGATCAGCCTCCGGCGCTTGCCCTGTTCCGAGGGCGAAACCTGTTCCCTTTTCTCATGGCCACCGCCTTGGGGTTTCTTCCTGCATCGGTAGTGTTGGCGTGGGGGATTGAGCGATCACTGGCCACAAACGCGGCGCTGCTCACCTTGAGCATCCCCGTGTTCACGGCTATGCTGGCCTCGTTGGTCCGGGAGGAGCGTATGAATCGGTGGCGGTGGCTGAGTTTTGTTTTGGGAATTACAGGAGCCGTGATTTCCTCGGAAATCGACTGGCGAAATCTCCAGGTGCTCAATGCCCGCTACTTGCTCGGAAATGGCCTGATCTTGATAGGTTGTTCGGGAAGCGCCTTTACTAATGTTTTCAGTAAGGGATTGTTGGAACGCTTTCAGCCAATCCGATTGTTGATGACCTCCTACCTGTTCACGGGCCTGATATGCCTTCTATTGCTGGTCTGGTTGGAACCTGTGAAATGGGGAATTGTTCGCGCTTATCCCAAGGATGCCTGGGTTGGACTGGGGATACTGGGCTTCTTCTCCTGGGGGATTTCAATGGTCCTGTTTTTTCGCGTCCTCTCCCGCCTGGAGGTTACCCAGGTGTCTCTCTCCATCTACCTGCTCCCATTCTTCGGGGTCCTCCTCTCGGCAATCTTTCTGAAAGAACGAATTACGCCAGCCATCGTGGCTGGCGGTTTGTTGGTGCTGGCTGGAACGACTTTGATTCTGTTTGCCGATAACCGAGCAAATCTAAAGCACCAGGAAAAAGGAACTGCCACTTGAAGATCACCGTATATTCGTTCCCGCGCACCGGTTAACCCTGAAAAGGCAACGGAAGTGAATGAGACGGGTAGCTGACAGTGCTTTAACAGAATTTCGTAATTGCCCATGGACAGGAGGGTTTCAACTACCAGAAGACAACATTGACAATGATAAAAGCAGCCCCTACCAGAGCGGCCCAGAAGGCGGGTTTTTGAACAAAACTCAAACCGCTTTCTTTGGGGAATGGAGTGAATCCGTAAACCAGGTTGGTTAACTCGGCCTCCGGCTTGGGCTTGGTAAACAGGCTGATCCCCACCGTTACGAGAAGAGTTGCCAACAGGCACCAGAAGGCACGGTAGACGTTATCCGCCATTTCACTGGCATGCACATTAAAGGCCACATACTTCAGTGCTGCAGGGTCCAGCCTTACCCAGCTGAATAACGCAATTGAGGCCATTGTTCCCGCCAATAGACCGTAGAAGCCGCCTTTTGGTGTAGTCCTCTTCCATAACATTCCCAAGATGATCGTGACGAACTGCGGCACAATCCCGAAAATGAAGATCACCTGCGCATAGGCGATTATGTTGTCGAAGAACATCACTAGGTAGGCAGTTCCGATACTGAGAAACACGCCCAGGATAGAGCACCAGCGGCCCATTTTCACGTAGTGTTCATCAGCGGCCTTTCTTCGGATCAAAGCGCGGTAAATGTCGTATGTCCAGACGGTGGCAAAGGCGCTGACGTTCCCCGCCATACCTGACATGAAGCCTGCGATCAGGGCGGTGACACCCAAACCCAATAGACCAGGACCGCAATACCGCGCCATCATCAGGGGAAGTACTTCGTTATAGCTGTGCGCCCCGGTTCTTATTGCCTCCGGCTCGCTGACCAAATGCATGGGCAGAATTGCAAGTCCCAGTAATCCGGGGAGAATGACAATGAGCGGAACCATCATCTTTAAGGCTGCTCCCAGAATCGTACCCAATTGTGCCGAACGAAGGTCCTTGGCGGCAAGTACCCGCTGGACAACCAGGAAATCCGTGGTCCAGTAGCCAAACGAGATCGCCAGGCCCCAGCCAAGGACGACTCCAATCCAGTCCAACCCCATTGGGTTGTCCGCGAAAGAGCCCATGTTGCGCCAGAGGTGCGTGTAGTCCTGGCCGGCAAATCGCTCATTAATGCGAACTACCAATGCGCTCCAGCCGCCCGACTCGATCAGACCCAGAATTGGAATCAATAGCGAACCCAGCCAGATGAGGAAGAATTGCAGTACTTCGTTGAAGATTGCCGACAGCAGACCTCCCAACATCACATAGACGGCCACCGTCAGCGAGGAAATCCACATACTGTAGTTGAAGTTCCAGCCCAGGATCACCTGCATGACCTTGGCCATCGAAAACATGTTGATTCCGCTCATGAGGATGGTCATGACGGCAAAAGTAATGCTGGAGACGGTCCGGGTCGATTCCCCGTACCGCAGCCTGAGGTAACCGGGTACCGAGTGGGTCTTGGAAACATAATAGAACGGCAGCATGACCATGGCCAGGACCAGGATTGCCGGAATGGCTCCAATATAGTAAGCGTGAGCAATCACCAGGCCGTGCTGGTAGGTGGCCGCTGCGTATCCCATGGTCTCGAGCGATCCGAGGTTAGCTGAGATGAAACTCAATCCTGCGATCCAGGCGGTCATCTTGCGGCCCGCCAGAAAGAACTCCTCGCTTGTACTGGTGTACTTCTTCAAGTAGACTCCAATCGCTAGAACGACGATGAAGTAAACAACAACTATCGTCAGGTCGACTGGGCTCATCTTAAGGAGCCGAGCAGGTGTCACAAGAAGCAGAAAGGACATAAGAACCGCCAGTATGGTGGAATCGGAGAAAGGTTAGACTTGAACCGGGAGTCCCGGAAGACCTCACGGGTTCAATTTTAGGCCTACATAATAAGGGGGACTGGCCTGTAACGACACCAGAAAATATTCCGTCCTTCGGTACGTGCAGCTGAGCTCGACCGATTATCGCGGGGCGTCAACCCTCCCCCAACCAAGATGCCAGAGGCTCCTTGATTCGGCCGTCGGCCATGCTTGCGTGGCAGAACTCTCTAAAACGATCAAAACATAGGTGCTCACCATGAAAGAATCTGCTGAACTCGAAAAAGAGGCTGCTTGCAACGTGGCTGCTTTGATGACGGCCGCAGCCAGAACGGCTCCTAAGACCCGCGGGATAGACAACATTAAAGTAATTGCCCTTGACGACGAGGACTCCCGGCGGGTGTTGGCCAACAAGATGAAGGAAATTGCGCGGCTGGAAAACCGGCCAGGATTTGAACGGGATGCCAACTGTATCTCGGCCTCACCAGTGGTTATCGTCATTGGGGTAGAATCGAATCCCGCTAGCCTCGACTGCGGATTTTGCGGCCATCTGACTTGTGAATCGCTGAAAAACAGCCATGGCGCCTGCGCTTTCAATTCTATGGACCTGGGTATTGCTGCGTGTTCAGCGGTCGGCGTCGCGGCCAGTTTCCACGTGGACACTCGATTGATGTTTTCAATTGGGCGATCGTCCTTGGACTTGAACCTGTTTGGGGAAGGAGTCAAGCAGGCCCTGGGCATCCCGTTGAGCATTACGGGCAAGAGCCCTTTTTTCGACCGAAAATCATGATCTCTGCATGGGACATATGTTATGCCGCATCTTTGTGTTCGTAACTTTCGGGCCCTCACCCCTGGTCTCGCTCCCGCCGTGCGGCGGGAGAGGGTGGGCCACATTAGCGGACCGGGTGAGGGGACGGCATTACTAATGTCGTCGTGTATAGTTAAGGATGGGTTTCTTGAGACGCGTGCACAGCTTCGCCAGTGACAACAATGCCGGAATCCATCCCGAAATCTTAACAGCTCTTGCCGCAGCTAATTCCGGGCACGCAATCGCCTACGGCGATGATCCTTACACAAGGTCTACGCTGGATATATTCAAATGCACCTTTGGTGAGGAGATCGATACCTATTTTGTCTTTGGTGGAACAGCAGCTAATGTGATCGGGTTGCAGACAGTCACCCGGCCCTTCAATGCCATCATTTGTGCTGAAACGGCCCATATCAATGTCGACGAATGCGGCGCTCCGGAGAAATTTACCGGTTGCAAGTTGCTCACTGTTCCGACTCGGGACGGGAAGATCCGGGTGGAGGAAATCAAAGCCTGGCTACACGGGGTGGGTGACCAACACCATGTTCAGCCCAGAGTGGTTTCCATTTCTCAATCAACTGAGATGGGGACAGTTTACACTCCAGGTGAAGTTGCGGTCCTGGCTGATTGTGCCCATCAGAACGGGATGCTGCTTCACATGGATGGCGCCAGGCTTTCCAATGCCGCTGTAAGCCTGGGAGTGCCGCTCAGAGCTTTGACTGGGGATGCCGGTGTGGACTTACTTTCCTTTGGGGGCACCAAGAATGGCATGATGTATGGGGAAGCTCTGGTATTTTTTGCACCGGCCCTTTCTGAGAATCTAAAGTACAACCGCAAGCAGGGAATGCAGCTTGCCTCCAAGATGCGTTTCATTTCCGCCCAGTTTGGAGCATTCCTTTCCAACGACCTGTGGCGTCGTAATGCGGAACACGCAAACCGGATGGCACAACAGCTCGCTGAAGAAGTTCAGAAAATCCCCCACGTCAATATTACTCAAAAGGTTGAAGCCAATGCCGTCTTTGCCATTGTGCCACGGCAATGTATACCCATTCTGCAAAAGGAATACTTCTTTTACGTGTGGAATGAGAGCACGGCTGAAGTTCGCTGGATGACATCGTTTGACACAACAGAAGATGACATTGAGGAATTCGTCAGGTTTCTTCGGGACACGATTCAATTGTGAACAAGGATTATATTGTCCTGCCGATAGGTTCCGAGGAGGCCGTCAATCGCATCGGAAAGAAGCAGGAGGGTAACGATCAAAGGAGGTCAGAATGAATAACACTTTTCGCCGGCGGGATTTCATGAAAGCAGCAGGTACAGTTGCTCTTGGAGCTTTAGATATGAGCAACAGCCTGAATATTCTGTCAGCAGAAGTACCGGTTGCTTCCCGTCCCCGGCTTCTGGTTGGATGCTGCGCCTATTCCTACCGCAAGTATCTAGAGGCAGGCCGAATGACCATGGAGGATTTCATCGGGAAGGCCGTAGAGTTGGGTTTTCAGGGAGTAGACATCACCACGTACTGGTTAAAATCTACCGAGCCCGCCTATCTCGCCGGCCTGAGGCGCCTTGCTTACCGGAATGCCATGCCCTTTTCAGGCGCGGCTATTGGCACTAACATGTGTCAGCCTGATTCTACGAAACGCCGCGATGAACTCGAAAAAATCAAAAAATGGGTGGACGCCACGGAATTACTGGGCGCATCACATCTCCGCGTGTTTGGGGGTGAGGTTCCAAAAGGAGCCAGCGAGGAGCAGGGGATTCAATGGGTGGTCGAAACGATGAAGCCCGCTTGCGATTATGCCGCGACTAAAGGGATTAGTCTCGGGATTGAGAGTCACGGCGGAATCACATCAAAAGCTTCTAATATCCTGGAGATTCTGCGCCAGGTTGATTCGCCCTATGCTGGGTGCAATCTGGATATCAGCAATTTCCAGGAAAATCCTTATCAGCAAATTGAGGCTTGTGTCTCCTTCGCCACTCACACTCATGTCCGCGACTTTTATGGCGAAGCCAAGAACCCGTTGGATCTGGATCGCGTCTGGCAAATGTTTGTAAAGGCAGGCTACAAGGGCTATATGTCTGCCGAGTATGAGGGGGATGAAGATGCAATGACCGGTGTGCCCAAGCTCATCGAAAAGATCAGAACTCTGTGCAAGAAATATTCCAGTGTTTGAATTATCCATATTAATAATTCAGGAGGCATCGTATGTCGAATCGCCGCAAATTTATGGGGCAGTTATTAAGTAGCGCAGCCGGCCTTACGGTTTCCGGGCTGGTTGCATCTCGCCGGATCCTGGGGGCCAATGAGCGTATTCGGTTTGGCCTGATCGGAGCTGGAAGCCGCGGGAAGGAGATATTCAAAGCGGCCCTGCAATGTCCCAACGCCGAAGCCGTTGCAGTTGCTGATATCTATACCCGGCGTCTGGATGAAGCGAAAGGAATTGCTCCTCAAATCAAGACTTATAAGGACTTTCGACAGTTGCTCGATGACAAAAGCATCGACGCGGTCCTCATTGCCACTCCTCAGCACCAGCATGTTTTGAATTTTGTCCCTGCGATCCAGGCCGGCAAAGATGTCTACCAGGAAAAAACCATGGCCTTCAATCCCGATCACGCCAAGCGCATGCGGAAAGCGCTAGACGGTTCAGGACGCGTGGTCCAGATTGGCATCCAGATGATCAGTGGTCCGGGCATGCAGAAGGTGCGCGAATTCATCACGCCCGAGCGCATGGGCGTCATCACCGCCGTTCATACCCATCATTATCGGAATGCACCTTATGGCGGATGGACGAGAGAGATCCCTCCGGATTGCGACGCTGAGCACGTCGATTGGAGGGCCTTCGAGGGTGAAGCCAAGCCTTATGCCTTTGATCCGCAACGCTACATTAACTGGCGCTTTTTCTGGGACTACTCCGGAGGCAACGTCTTTGAGAACATGGTTCACCAGGTGGGATACTGGTATAAAGCGCTGGGACTCTCCATTCCGCAAAGCGTGACGATGACCGGCGCCAATTATCTTTCTCCCAAGATGCAGTTGCCCGACATGATGGATGTGACGATGAACCTCCCCGAGAAGATCTTCTTCAGCTGGAATTCCATGTTTTCCAATAATTATTATGGAGAAGGTCACGACCTCTTGCTGGGTAATAAGGGTACAGTGGTCCACACCGAGACCGACAGACCCCGCTACTTACCCCAAGATGAGAAGTCTGCGGTTGGACCCTCCAGTGAGACATCTGAAAACTCAGGTTATGCAGATGCTACTACCCAACACATGCAGAACTTCTTCGACTGTGTCCGCAGCCGCAATGAACCCAATTGTCCATTCGAGATCGGGTTCCGCTCCGCTATCGTCTGCCAAATGGCCGTGCGCTCCTACCGGCAGGGCCGCCCGGTCAAATGGGACGAGAAGCGCGAGGACATTGTCTAAAACTGAGATGCGCAAACGACTGGAGTGTCTAATTGTCAGCAGTCGGATTGGGGTATTCCTGCTGGCGGCGGTTCTCTGGCTTTTCCTTTCAGAGGATTTTGGGGGCCCCATGCCGACACCTGTCTATCCTCTCAAAATCAGCTCAAACAAACGGTATTTGGTAGATCAGCGTGATACTCCTTTCCTCGTCCAGGGAGATGCACCGTGGTCTCTCATATCAGGATTGACTCAGGCGGAGACTGATCTGTATCTGGAGAACCGCCGAGTCAAAGGATTCAACACGCTCATGGTGAATCTGATCGAGCATAAATTCCACGGCCCGGTGAACCGTGATGGAGTGGGACCCTTTGCCACACCAGGGGACTTTTCCGCTCCTAACGAAGAGTATTTTTCCCATGCAGACTGGGTTATTGAGAAGGCTGCCGAAAAGGGAATCCAAGTCCTATTGGCCCCCTGCTATCTAGGCTACAAGGGTACGGACGAGGGGTGGTATGAGGAGATTCTGGCCAACGGACCCACCAAGTGTCGCGACTATGGTCGATACTTGGGAAAGCGCTATAAGGACTTTCCCAATATTCTCTGGCTGATGGGTGGGGATCGGAGCCCTGAGAAGGCGTTGGATGAAGTGCGCCAAATTGCTTTGGGGATAAAGGAATTTGACTCTCGTCACCTTTTCAGCGCTCACTGCGCTCCTGAACAATCTGCTGCAGATGGGTATGCGCAGGAGAACTGGCTGGACGTGAACTCAACCTACACTTACGAGATCGTACACAAGAAGCTTCTAGGTGACTACAACCGTGATCCAGCAATGCCCTTCTTCCTCATCGAATCCACCTATGAAGGGGAACATAATTCAACCCCTGTCCAGATCCGCCGTCAGGCCTATTGGGCTCTCCTCTGCGGTGCCGCCGGTCAAATCATGGGGAACCGGCCCGTCTGGCTCTTTGATCCGGGTTGGCAATCCGCCTTGGACGCCCTTGGGTCTGTCAGCCTGGCTCATTTAAAAGCCCTTTTCATTTCCCGTCCTTGGCAGGATTTGGTGCCTGACCAAAAGCACATGGTGGTGACGTCCGGTTTAGGTGAATTTAATGGCCTTGACTATGTTGCAGCCGCTCGCACAAGCGACGGAGGCACCGTGATAGCCTATCTGCCGTCAGGACGCATTGTGACCGTCGACATGTCCAAGATCTCCGGCAGCAAGGCT
>DATKMG010000769.1:0-20913 GCA_035541995.1 Terriglobia bacterium | reverse complement strand
AACGTCGCCTGGGTTTGCACCGACCGCGGGCTGGGTACAGTGAATGGTGACACTAATCGCTGGGTCTCATATGTTCCTACGGATCCGGTGTGGGCGCATTCTCGGAGCCCAGTGGGTGCGGAAGGTCCTCTAGAAGGAACCAAAGGATGGGAAGCTCGAATTTATGATGATGCCAAATTGATTCAGACAGTCAAGCTGGAACATGGGCTGGCCAACAACCACATTTATTGGGCCGACTTCCAAGGTGACGACGTCTGGGTGGCCACGTCCAAAGGCATCAGTCACGGGATCTGGAAGGGGGGAAACAGCAAATGAACAGAGAACTTTCCATAAGAGAGTCCCATGGCCCTCACATGTTCCCCAGTGCCGAGGTAGATGTGCCTGATTCCCCCTTTGAAGGGGGCAAGGGGGCTGTCTCTGTTCCGGTCCCGGAGGTTCTTCCGATTAAAGGACACCCCCCCGTGAAGCCTTCTCAAGGCTTCACCCTTGGCTGCCAACCCCCTCTGCCAATGGGGAATTTGATAGAAGTGTCCCATGACCTTTTCAGGTCCTCACGACATATGAAAGCGGCGGCCCTAGGTGGGAGTGTGGGAGCCGATCTCCGAGCGGCGACCCGTTCAAGCCAAGAGGTCGCCGCGCAGGAGCGCTGCTCCCACATTAAAACTCGCATTTTCACGAAAGGGTTGTTACTGCTTGGGGTTCTTATTTCTGCCACTCTGATCTTGTCCGCCCAAGAAAAGGTGTCAACCTCTTCTGCCACGGCCTCTTCCCCCGCCAAGGATTCCGCAGTTCGACCTGAAAAAGGAGCAGGCGAGGAAACCAAGAAGAAGGAGCTCTATGGCAATGTGTCGGACGAATTGGAACCGTTCGGACGATTTGTCCAGGAGCCTTACCATCGGTACTTTGTCCCGAGCGATGCCGACATCACCTTTTGGGGCCCGGGTCGCGAAAAGCCCGAACCGGATGTGCCTACTGTCAAAATCGGTTTGCTGGCCCCGCTGGACCGCAGTCACGAGACTTACATGGGCATCTCCATCAAGCGCGGCAGTGAGATGGCCATCGAGGAAGCGAATGCCAACGGAGGGTATAAGAGCAAGCCATTCGAAATGGTTGTTCGGAATGATTCCGGACTTTGGGGAGCCTCCGCAAACGAGATCGTCTCATTCACCTATGATGACAAGGTGTGGGCAGTAATTGGAACGGTGGACGGGGCCAATACCCACATTGCCATTCGAGTTGCGCTGCGAACCGACCTGCCCATGATGAACGTGGCCGATCTGGACCCGACGCTGATGGAAACTCGGATCCCTTGGGTATTTCGGGTTGTGCCCGACGATCGCCAGATGGCCTACACCATTATTTACTACGTCTACAAGCAACTGGGGCTGGAGAAGGTGGCCATTCTTCGCGCCAATAACCGGTACGGGCGATTCGGTGTGGCCCAGTTTCGGAAAGGCTCTGTGCGGATGGGGAAGCCCGCGCCAATCGAAATCAACTATGAAATCAATTATGAGAAAATCAACGTGGATTTTGACATGCAAATTGAGCGCCTGAAGAAGGCCAAACCCGATGGCGTGGTGCTCTGGGCCGATCCGGAGCCGGCGGGGGTGTTGGTAAGAAGGATGAGGGAAGAAGGACTCAACATTCCAGTTGTGGCATGTGAGCGGGTCGTGAGGCCGGAATTTATCCGCGCCGCCGGGGCTGCTGCTGAGGGGGTTGTAGCGACCTACCCGTATGATCCGAATTCCGAAAATCCCCGGTTGGCTGACTTCAAAAAGCGCTTCCAGGATCGTTACGGGGAAGCTCCGGATGTCTATGCAATCCATGCCTACGACGGTGCCCAGATCACGATTGAGGCCATCCGGAAGGCCGGGCTCAACCGCTATAAGATCCGGGACGCTCTGGAGGCTACGCGGCACTGGCAGGGAATTTCCGGCGAAATCAACATGGACGATGTTTACACCAATCGCCGTCCGGTCACGGTGGCGACCGTGAAGAACGGCAAGTTCGTTTTCGGAATTCCGAAGTTAGATCGGGTGTTCTAGAAATTAGACCACTAAGGAAATGTCGCAAGACCTTTTCAATCTGACCGCCGCCGAAGGAAACAGCATGCGATTCCCCCTTTGAAGGGGGCGAGGGGGTTGTCTCTGTTCCGGTCTGACCGGTCCTGTCAACAAAGGGATACCCCCCCGGCAGCCTTGGCTGCCGACCCCCTTTGCCAAGGGGGAATTCTTATTGAGATTTTGACGGGTCGAACATCATGTGGCCACTGGCTCTAGCAACAATCCTGGCTTTGCTCGCGGACCAGCCGGTTCCTTACCAGGATTTTTCCAAGTCCGGTGCTGGCTTCTACGGCTCGGGACGAGAACTGCCTGACCCTGTCGGACTACGCTCGATCCGCATTGGAGTCCTGGGGCCGGAAAAGGATGCCATAGGTATCCAGCAGCGCGCTGCCATCGAGATGGCTCTGGAAGAGGCCAACCAGCGGGGAGGTTTTCATCCGGGGAATTCCCCTGAAATTCCCTATGAGATGGTCTTTCGTGGAGATGATGGTCCCTGGGGGGTGGCCGCCAACCAGGTTGTCAAGATGATTTATGAAGATCAGGTCTGGACAATCATTGGCGGATTAGATGGCCAGCACACCCATGCAGCTGAGTTGGTCGTGGCGAAAGCCTGGGTTCCCGTAATCAGTCCGGCGGCAATCGATTCCACGATCGAATATGCCAATGTCCCCTGGGTGTTTCGTGTTGCACCGTCCGATTCCACTCAGGCTGAGGCGCTGCTCACGTATGCTCGCGACCGGGGTTACCGGGAACTGGCGGTGCTCTCGGAGACACAAAGAGATGCCTACTCCGGGTTCAAGCGCCTGGAGGAATGCTCAAGAAAGATGAGGTTCCCGCTAGCCAGCCACTTGGAATATTCCACTGTCGACCCTGAAGCAGTTGTGCCCCGCTTGCGGAATCTCACAGTTGACGGTGTCATTGTATGGGGCAGCCAAGATTCCGCAGTTGTTCTCATCCAGGCGATAAGGAACGCCGGAATCCGAGTGCCAGTGCTTGGGCCCTCAAGTTTAGCCACTCCTGAAATGGCTCTTAAGGCACCGAAATCAGGAAGAGTTGTGGCAGCTTCGCCGTTTGACTTTACCCAGGATGGTGTTGACTTGCAGGGTTTCATCAGGCGGTTCGAGAAGCGGACCGGTACACCGGCAACCTGGGTAGCAGCTTCTTGTTACGATGTGGCCCGACTGGTCATCGAATCCATTGAGAGCGCGGGCCTGAACCGGGCCAGGATTCGTGATGGGATATCGGGTATCTCTTTCCAAGGTTTGACAGGTAGAATCGGTTTTAACCAGCTTGGCGGCAACGATTCCCGTCCAGTGCTGATGAGTCTCGAGGCAGGGCGCTGGGTTTCAATAAAGGCTGCAATCTTCAATAAGGGTTCAAATTGAAAGGTAAAAATCTATGGCGATACGAGGTAATTATTCGATGACAAACGATTCTTTGAAAACCGCAGAACTACTAATTGATCTGGAGAGACTCTCTGGGGGAGAGAAGGAGGAGCTGGTCAAACTGGGAATTATCGCGACAGAGGCTGATCAAATTCTTCCGTCTCTGGCGGCTCCCCGATCCCAGGGCGAGACTGTCATTCGCAAACGTGCGATCCATGCTCCGCAGGTTTTGAATGAAGCTTATCATTATGCGCGGCCTTCCTCCTTTTCTCGAGGATTGCGAGTTGACATTGGCAATGTCACAGTCCTCTTGATCTCCGGGACTGCCAGTATCAACGAAGAGGGGAAGACAATTCACGTCGGCGACTTTCGGGCCCAGACCTGGCGGACCTACCGCAACATCAGCACCCTTCTAAAGGCCGAGAATGCTACTTGGCATGACGTGATTCGAGCTACTTGTTATCTCCGTGACATCGAACGGGACTACAAGGATTTTAACGAGATTCGCACAGCCTTCTTCAGCTGGCTGGGTCTCGATCCATTACCGGCCAGTGTTGGAGTTCAGGCGCGGCTTTGCAGAGAAGACCTGCTGGTAGAGATTGAAGCCGTGGCGTTGATCCAATCTTAACCGAAGAGAGACTGAGAAGATAATCGTGATTGAGGAGAGGGATTGCCATGAGAAAGCATCCTGGAGGTTGGAACTTGGGCGAGAAACTCATCCCGGCCCAGGCCTCTCTCAAACAAGTGGGGAGACACGGCCACCCTGAAGATACCATTGTCACCGTCAATGACATTTCTGTGGGGGGGCACGAAATCATTGTGATGGCCGGTCCGTGCTCAGTCGAGAGTGAAGACCAGTTGATCGACACGGCCAGGGCAGTCAAAGCCAGTGGAGCGCGAATACTCCGCGGCGGCGCTTTCAAGCCTCGCACGTCTCCATATAGCTTTCAGGGACTCAAGGAGGAGGGTCTGAAACTGCTGGCCCAAGCACGAGCGGAGACCGGACTGTCGATTGTGACCGAGGTGCTGGATCTTCGACAGCTAGACCTGGTGTGCCAGTATACCGATATTGTTCAAATCGGTTCCCGAAGCATGCAGAACTTCACACTGCTCGAAGAGGCCGGCAAGTGTGGAAAACCCATTCTGTTGAAACGGGGGATGAGCAGTACCATCGAGGAGTTCCTGTTCTCGGCTGAGTACGTCATGAAAGAGGGCAATTTTAACGTCATATTATGTGAACGGGGAATTCGGACTTTCGAGACTTCTACCCGAAACACTATGGACTTGAACGCGGTTCCGATGCTGAAACGGATTAGCCACCTGCCGGTCATCGTTGACCCCAGTCATGGAACCGGACATTGGTGGATGGTTCCATATCTTTCGAAAGCCGCGGTGGCCGTGGGCGCGGATGGCTTGATTGTGGAAGTGCATCCCAACCCGACAGACGCGCTGAGCGATGGTTACCAGTCCCTGCATCCAGATAGGTTCGATGAGATGATGCACGAGCTTCGCTCTGTAGCTGCCGCTGTTGGAGCCCTCTTGCGGGAGCCTGCTCCAGTCCCGGTGTGATGCACCGTTACTGCCGAGACCCACTTCTTCCGACTACTCCCCCCTGACTTGTTGAAGATCACCACCGCGAATGAAAATGGCAGGGGTAGCCACGATGACTTCGTACTATGAATTCATCGTGGGCTTTTCATATGTGGTCATAAGCCCACGACAAACCGAAAGCGGTTTGTCGTGGCTACAAAAATTGGATTTTCACAGAAGGATGTCTGTAGACTCGCGGCGAAAATCCCTATAAACTTACGGGTTCTAGCTTGGGAAAAATAGCGGGACACTCAGAGGAACCTGAAAATGGCACTGGCTTCAGGCAGAACTAAGAATCTGGAAAGGTTAAAGACCTCAAGTCAACTCAGTTCTCTTCTGATGACTCCCTGGACTTTCGTTGGTCTGGGGCTCTTGCTCTTGGGCTTTTTCTCGACCCATACTTCATGGATTGCAACTACGCTGGCAAAACAAGACCTCCCTTTACCCCCGGAGGCCATTCGCCATAACAATCTTGGCGTAGGCCTCATGGATTCCGGACCCAAAGATCCAGAATATTTCAATGAGGCTATCAAGGAATTCCAAACGGCACTCCAGATCGCGCCACACTATTTGACCGGTAAGATCAATTTGGGAATGGGTTGCTATTACGCGGGGCAACGCGAGAAGGGATTGCCCATCCTCGAAGATGCCCTCAAAGATGCCCCTGATAATCCTTATATCCACTACATGATTGGCCTGCTCCTGGAGACTTTTGGGAATTATGCGGAAGCGAGAGGCTACTTTTTGAAAGTCTCCAAGCTGGATCCCTATGATTCCAAGACCTGGTACCACGTGGGAAATTGCTACAACAAGGAACAGCACTATGCTGAGGCGATTCCTCCCTTGCGCAAAGCGGCTGAGTTGGAACCCTACCAGCGACTATTTCGGTACAACTTGTTTATGGCTCTCAACCGTGCCGGCAAAGCGGATGAAGCGCAGATGGAGCTGGCCAGCTTTCAGAAATTGGAGCAGTCCAGCGTGAAGGTGGCCCCTCCTCCCAAGAGCAGCCTGGAGTACCTGCGCCAAGGAAAGTACGCCGAGGCCATCGCCGAATCGTTGCCCCTGGCTCCAGCATCCCAGGCAACGCCCAAGTACACAGATGTCGCCCATCAACTGGGAATTGACTTCCTGCATCCCGGTCAAATCTACGATCCTGAATTACAGAGGATCCTTCGTGGCGAATCGATGCCCAGGACCTGGTATGCCAATGAAGAGAACCGTGAGAAGTTGATTGCTGCGGTATCGGGGAGTGTTGCCTTCTGCGATTACAACAATGACGGCAGGTTGGACCTCTTTCTTGTGGCCCCCCAAGGAAAGCACGCTCTCATGGAACAGCAGGCTGACGGAAGATTTGTAGATGTTTCGGACAAAGTCGGGCTGTCGGATTTGCCGCCCACAGCTGCCAATTGTACCTGGGGAGACTATGACAACGATGGTTGGTCCGACCTTCTGGTAACTGGGTTTGGCCTGGTTCGCCTCTATCACAATACCAAAGGACACTTTGAAGACGTAACGCCTGTCACTGGCATTCTAAAATCGGTCCAACCTACGACCTGGTGTCTGACTTCCGCAATGGCCGACATCGACCATGATGGAGACTTGGATATCTATGTCGGCAACTTTGCCGATCTGGCTAATCTGCCGGCTAAGAATGACATCCGTTTCCCCACGGATCTGGTTGGCCAACCCAATTTTCTTTTCCGAAACAATTCGGACGGAACGTTTACCGATATTTCCGGCCAAGCCAAAGTGGACGCAGGTACGCATCAGACTCGCAGTGTATGGTTCTCAGACGTCAACCTGGATCGTGCCATTGATTTTGTCCTTTTTGATACGGTTGGTAAACCCACGATCTACTTGAACTCCAGCGATGGGACCTTTGCCCTGTCAAATCAGTCAACGGCCAAGCTCCCATCGGTCCCCCCCTTAGGGGTCTCACTAGCCTATGGGGACTTCAATGGAGATGGGGCCGTCGACGAACTGAAGCTAGTCAGCGGTTCATCGGCTGTGCTAAATCGGAACGATACGAAACCTCTGAACTGGCTTCGCGTGAAACTCGAGGGATACGCCGTTCCCGGCAAGATGAAAAGCAATAAGCTCGGGGTCGGAACGAAAGTGGAAGTCCGATCGGTTGGCAAATGGGAGATCAAGGAACTTCACGCAGGCAATGGGGCAGGAGGATGCGATGAAGCCCAAGTGTATTTCGATCTGGGAGATCAGAAGCGCATGGATTTCGTCCGTGCCGTGTTTCCATCAGGCGTGCGTAAGACGCTGCGGGATATTCCCGTCAATCAGACCGTAAAGCTGGAGGAGCCGTTACTGGATGTAAATTCCTGCCCGACTGTTTTTGCCTGGGACGGTCGGCGATTTGGATTCATTGCCGATACCATCAGTGCCGGAATCCTGGGCGAGTTGGTAGCCCCTGGCCGGTTTTCTCAACCGGACCCGGATGAATGGTTGCGGGTGACCTCTGAGCAACTGAAACCCTCGAGTATTGGAAACTACGATTTCCGATGGGCCAATCCGCTTGAAGAGGTGACCTATCTTGACAGTGTGCGGCTCTTAGCCGTAGACCACCCGGCCAACATAGGAGTTTACGCCAACGAGCGAATGGTGAACGAGGCGAAGAGCCGGTTCCCCATCCAGTTAGTAGCCGTGACGAGACCACGCCCAATTGCCAGGGCCACCGACCAACATGGTCACGACGTGACGAGAGTCTTGGAGAAGGTTGATCGTCACTATTTTGACCATTTCACCCCATTGCCTTTCAAGGGATTTGCCGAAGAATGGTCCTTGATGTTGGACTTAGGGAGTATCCAATTCGAGAAATCGGTTTTGTTGCTGAACTCCTGGAGCTACTGGAACTCTTCGGCGTCCATCGTGGCTGCAAGCCAGGCCAATCGACACTTATGGGGGCCCATTTTGGAGATCCAGAGTGTCGACGGAAAGTGGCGAACCGGAATTGAGGATATGGGAGTCTCCCCTGGCCTGCCCAGAACGATCCTGATCGATCTTTCTCCTGTCCTGGGTCAAGGAGAGCACGTGGTCCGGATCCGTAGCAATCGGACGCTGTATTATGATCAGATCCTCGTCGCGGACCGAGTTGAGTCTCATGAGATTTCAAATTCCGGTTGGCCGGATCCTCTCAGCAAATTCCCCCTTGGCAAAGGGGGACGGAAGCTTGGGCTGCCAGGGGGTTGTCCCCTGATCGAGAGAACCGGTCAGATCGAAACAGAGACAACCCCCTCGCCCCCTTCAAAGGGGGAATCGGATGCATTCTCATCCCAAGTAATGAACTTGAATGGGTCATGGGATTCTCTCATGCGATGCAGCGAGTCCAGCCTTGTTGCCGCTGACCTGCACTGGTTGGGATATCCGACGCGAGTTTTGCCGGATGGGAGAATGCCCGAGGTTTTCGACTATACCCACATCGATCCCAATTCCGAGTGGGGAACTCACGAAGGGATGCTGACCAGGTACGGGGACGTTCGGCCTCTATTGAACCGGGCCGACGATCAATTTGTAGTGATGGAACACGGCGAGGAGGTGGCGCTCTCCTTTGATGGCCACCAACTCCCACCACTTCCCTCGGGTTGGAGACGCACTTTCTTTCTCTACAGCAACGGCTTTGAAAAAGGGTATGAGATTTATTCTGCAAAGTCCCAAACCGTGGACCCGCTGCCATTCCAAGGGGTGGACAATTACCCGAACGATCGGGTCCGGGAACTTACGGACGCAGCTTACTGGGAGTATCTGCTGGAATGGAATACGCGCCCGAGTTTCCTGCGCCGATAAGGCAATGCTCGCGCCAAGACGCAAAGTCGCAAAGGCCGAAGAAGATGAAAGAGAACGAGATCGGGAAAATTATTGTCGATGCCGCTATAGCCGTGCATCGGGGACTGGGCCCCGGCTTATTGGAAACGGTTTATGAAGTGGCATTGGCCCACGAACTCAAGAAGCGTGGCCTTCATGATGAGCGGCAAATTCCCATCTCAATTCAGTATGATGGCCTGACATTTGATGAGGGCTTCAGAGCCGATATCATCGTTGAACAGAAAGTCGTCATCGAAATCAAATCTGTAGAACATGCGTCGCCAGCACACAAGAAGCAAATTCAAACTTACTTAAGATTGACCGGATGCAAGCTGGGATTTCTGCTAAACTTCGGAGAAGCCCTCATGAAGGACGGAATCACACGAGCTGTGAATGGCCTGGAAGAGGACTGATCTTGGCGTCTTTGCGTCTTCGCGCGAATATTTGTGGCGTCTTGGCGCAAGGATTTGGGTTTTGGCACGTTTGCGTTCTGGCGCGAGTCCGATTCCCTTCCAAAGGACGCTAATCACCCTTCACGGTCAATACCGCTCCAGCACGGGCGGGAAGTGTAATCTGGATTTTTCCATTTTCCACCAGGGCAAGCGTGACGAAGCCATATGAATCTCCGGATGGGACAGGTAGTGAGAATTTGCCCTACTTCGGGAGGCGAAGCCGATCGTAAAGCTCTGCAAATTCCTTTAACCGCCAGACGTATTCCGGCAAGAGCTGTTCTTTGCGGAAGCGCCATTGCCAATTGCCGGAAGGACGCCCGGGTAAATTCATGCGGGCACCCGTTCCCTCTCCCAGGACATCCTGAATGGGAATTAATACCGTATCAGCTACCGAGGCCATCAAGGTGCGAATGAAAACCCAATTCATTTCATTCCCCTCAGTGGAAAGGTACTTGCGAGCAAACGCACGTTCCCTTTTTACATCCTCCTCGGAGCGGGTGCTGTCTCCGGCACCCTGCATTGTCCACCAGCCTACGGTCGTGTCATTATCATGAGTCCCGGTGTAAGCCACCAACTCCCGCGGAAAATTGTGCGGCTGGAAAGTAGGGGCCTGGGGATCTGTCCCGAAGGCAAACTGCAGCACGGCCATGCCTGGCAAAGAGAATTGATGGCGAACCGCCTCTACTTCCGGAGTGATGACCCCAAGATTCTCAGCTATGAGGGGGAGTTCACCCATGGCGGCCTGCAGCGCTTCAAAAATGGCAGGGCCCGGCCCCTTTTTCCATTGTCCATGGATTGCGGTGGGCTCATTGGCCGGAACTTCCCAGTAGGACTCAAAACCGCGAAAATGATCCAGGCGAACCATGTCCATCATTTCCAGGACCGCTTGGACCCGACGGATCCACCACTCATACCCGGTCTCCTTCATCCACTCCCATCGATAGATTGGATTCCCCCAGAGCTGACCGCTGGCGCTGAAATAATCCGGCGGAACTCCGGCCACCACTGTGGGCCGGCCTTTTTCATCCAACTGGAAGAGTTCGGGATGGGCCCAGACATCGGCGCTGTCGTGAGCTACGTATATCGGAAGATCACCCATAATCCGGATATTTCTGTCCCGGCAATAACGCCGCAAAGCTCGCCATTGTCGGAAAAAAAGAAACTGGGAAAACTTTAGAATTGCGATTTCCTCTGCCAGGCGCTCCCGCCATTGGTTCAAGGCATCCGGATTTCTCAAGGCAATTCCAGGCTCCCAGTCGGTCCAAACAACTCCACGAAGCGCTGATTTTACCGCTATGAAAAGCGCATAATCTTCTAGCCAGCTCCGGTGTAGCCGGCAAAATTCATCCATTTCGGCCATTTCGGTATGAGTAGCCACGGCAGAAAACCGCTTCCAGGCCTTCCGGAGAATGGGAAGCTTGTAATGGATCACCCCTCCGAAATCCACTTTCTCCCGCGGAAAGTCAGGAACGGGCATTAGATCATCCGAATGAAGATATCCTTGTTCTACCAGCAGGTCGTAACTGATCAGCAACGGATTACCCGCAAAGGCCGAGAAGCACTGGTAGGGAGAATCCCCGTACCCGGTGGGGCCGAGGGGTAAGACCTGCCAGACCTGCTGGCCTGAGGCGAAAAGGAAGTCGGCAAAGGCAAATGCCTCCGGCCCCAGGTCACCAACGCCAAAGCTAGACGGCAAAGAAGTTGGATGCAACAGGATCCCACTCGATCTTGGAAATCTCACGATGTCCCCCTCACATTGATCCTCTTGCGGCGTCAGAAGACTCCAGGGCGCCTTTGCATCTTGGCGACGCGAGCCAGGTCCCTTGCCCCGCACCTTGTAGCCGGTCAGGATCCGTTTTCTTTTATAGGCAGGATCTGATCGGCTGGGACGTTTTCAAGAGTCTGCCTGATCCCGCTGGGCCATTCAATTTCGATTAGACTTGCCTTGGTCTCTTTTCCCAAGCCAAAGTGAACTCGTTTGTCACTGGCCGAATAGATGCCGTTTGCAGTGGTCACATGATCATACAGTTTCCTTCCTGATGGCAGCGTCAGCTTGATCTTGGCCCCGATCCCGTCCCGGTTACTTCGGGTTCCCTGAAGGTTCAGGATCAACCAGTGGTTGGGATCACCACCCTTCTTCTTAAATAAGAGCGGGGTATCGTTCAGTCGGTTCACGGCTACTTCCAGATCCCCATCGTTGTCAAAATCGGCCACAGCCACTCCCCGGTTGCCGCCCACCACCTGGAAGTCCGAACCGAGGTCCTTGCTGATATCCTCGAATTTCCCGGTTCCGAGGTTCCTGTAGATAAAGCAAGGCTCCTTGTAATGTGCGGCGGAATTATAAAGCTCCACGTTATCGACCACGTGTGATCCTGCAATAAAAATGTCTTTCCAGCCGTCCTTATCGAAATCCATGAACTTGTTGCTCCAGGCGCTGTGGGCTGCTGAAAGAATCCCAACCCCTGAGGGAAACGTCATATCCGAAAAAAAACCCTTTCCGCCATTGGAGAAAAGCGTGAACGACTCTTTGATTAGATCGGCGTAGAATACGTCCGGCCACCCGTCGTTGTTGTAGTCTTTAAAGTCGCATCCCATGCCTGAAACCATAGATCCGCTTTCATTGGCAAAGACACCCGCCTCCATGGCGACTTCCTTAAAAACGCCCCCGCCTTCATTGCGGTAGAGGAAATTTGGCATCTTGTCGTTGGTCACAAAGATGTCCATTTTCCCGTCGCCATTGTAATCCGCAATAGTAACCCCCATCCCCTTCCCCGGGTGTTTGTCGATACCCGACTTTTGAGAAATATCAGTGAACGTACCATCGCCGTTGTTCCTGAAGAGTGCGTTGGGCAAGGGCTTGAAGACGTCGGGTGTGCAGTAAGTCCGATAGCCCGGCTTGCGCTCTCCGCAATAGTCGTTGGAGTTATCCTGGAAGGTCCACTGGAAGTAGCCGGTGACAAACAGATCCAGGTAGCCGTCGTTGTCAATGTCAACCCAGCAGGCACTGGCCTTGAAGGGATTGCGGTTCATACTCACCCCTGCCTTGGTCGTCACATCGGTAAAGGTTCCGTTACCATTGTTGTGGTAAAGAATGTTATCGCCATACTGGGTAATCAGGACGTCAGCGAACCCGTCGTTGTCGTAGTCACCAATTGCCACACCTTGGGGATAGCCTCGCATGCCTCGACCGCTCAACCCGGAACTCTCAGTGACATCCGTGAAGGTCCCGTCACCGTTGTTGCGGTATAGCCGATTGAACGATTCCGGATCGGTCTTGAGATGCTGGGGAGAGGGGGAACCGTTGAGAAAGAGCAGGTCAATAGCCCCGTCATTATTGAAGTCAAAGGCCGCAACTGCGCCACCCAGTGTTTCAAACGGGTACTTCATCGGTGTCGCATAATTAATCTGCTTGAAAGTGACCCCGGCCCGGCTGGCAATATTGACCATGATGGGCTTGGCGACACCGGGAGTTTGAGCGAAATACCCCGGATCCATGTTTCCTTGGACCAAAAGTAGAATGGAGACAACGATTAATCCAGCCGGGATCCTTCGAGTTTTGGCAAGAACCATGATCTCCAAAATTTCCACTCTGAGAGTCTCTCTCTTGAGAATCCCCCTTAGGAAAGGGGGTCAGCAGCTTTGGCTGCCGGGGGGTTGCCCCTCTATCGAGAGAACCGGTCAGGTCGAAACAGAGATACCCCCCACGGGCCTAAAGGCTCTTGCCCCCCTTGCAGGGGGGAATTGCTGCCATTTTCATCCGCCGTGGCACGTCAGACCATCGCATGAGAAACTTCAATAATTCCCTTACCTCACTTAACGATGTGAGACGTGTCGACGACGGCGAAAGACAATATCCTAGAGTATCGCCGTCTTGTCAATGCCTGCCATCTCATGGCCCGCTTGGGTTGGGGCGGGTAGAAATCAAAGTGTAGCTAGTTTCTCTCGCGAAACTGCAGGATTGATTGAAGACTCCCCTCCTCGGCTGAGGAGGGGATGTGGCGCGCAGCGCCGCAGGGGAGGTGGGAATTGCCGCAATACGATGCTGGCTTGGCTTTTCCAGGATCGTTTGAACCACCCCGCCTCGGCTTGTGGCTGCCCCTCCTTATCCAATGAGGGGAGCCCTCTTGCCGAGTTTCGCGACAGAAACTAGCTAGAGACTCCATGCCTCGACGGCGTTTGGCAGCAGGCGGGACGAGGGCGTCCCGTCTCCAGATTACCAGTCGCACTCAGAATCATCTCATCGTGTCGGTTGAATGAATCCTCCCACGCACATATAATAGCGTCGCTGATGACCAGCGATTGGAGCCGCGGAACAGAATGGTTTCGAACCATGGAAACACCGACAAGGAGGTAAAGACTTGGGCGTCTTTCTCAATCGGCAAGACCGTGATAAGGGTCTCCCTCCTACTCCTTTCAATGCCGTCTTCAGTTCAGCCGGTTCAGCAAACTTCCCCGCCCCAAAAAAATGCTGGAAAACCAGTGTCAAAGGTGGCCGGCAGCTCTGGTCGTTCCATTCAGTTCATGGATATCGCTCCTCGCTCTAATATCACCTATAAATCGAATAATGACTTTACGGGGCGCAAGTACTTCCCGCAACCCATGTGCGGTGGGATCGCCATCCTGGATTACGACAACGACGGGAAGCTGGACCTATTTTTCACCAACGGCGCGAAGCTCCCGGAACTGAAAAGAACCAACTCCTCTTATTACAACTGCCTGCTCCGCAACAAAGGAGACGGCACCTTTGAGGATGTCACCGAGAAAGCGGTTTTGACTGGAGCTGATCTCGACTTCTGCTTCGGCGTCGCCGCCGGCGACTACGACAATGACGGATTCACTGATCTGTTCATCTGTTGTGCGGGCCGGGATGCGCTATACCACAACAACGGAAACGGAACATTCACTGACGTCACGGTTGAGGCAGGATTGGCCGTAAAAGCCAAAGACCTGCTGAGCGTGTGTGCGGCCTGGTTCGATTACGACAATGATGGATTGCTCGACCTGGTCGTCTCTGAATACACCTACTGGAACCCTATTACCGATCTCCGCTGCGTTCGGGATGGGAAGGACGAAGTCTACTGCCATCCTGCTACTTACAAGAGCGTGGCCCATCGTTTGTATCATAACGAGGGAAAAGGGAAGTTTGTCGACGTCACCGATAAGTCAGGTTTTGCCTCTGCTCTCGGCAAGGGCATGGGCATTGGCATTGCCGATTTCAACCGGGATGGTTACCTGGATGTCTTTGTGGCCAACGATACTGAGCGCAATTTCATGTACATTAATCAAAAGGACGGCACTTTTAAGGAAATGGGACTCTTGTATGGGGTGGCTTACAACGATGCCGGGCTGACGGTTTCCGGGATGGGTTGCGACGTGAAAGACTTCAATAACGACGGCTGGGTCGATGTCTTCTACAATAACCTGCAAGGCCAGGTCTGGGCTTTGTTCCAGAACGAGGGAGGAGAGTACTTTCGCTACGTCTCTCCCTCATCCAATGTGGAGAACTTGAGCCGCTCCTTTTCAGGTTGGAGCAATGGTTTCATCGACTATGACAATGACGGCTGGCTGGACATCTATTCTTCCAACGGAGATGTGGACTATTTTGAACCCAACGCCAAGCAACATGACACCATGCTGGCCAACATCGATGGAAAAACCTTCGTTGACGTCTCCGAAAAACTGGGCAAGGACTTTCTACATATGGGATTCCAGCGCGGATCGGCTTTTACAGATCTCAACGAAGATGGGTTCATGGATATTGTTGTCACGTCCTTAAACGAAAAACCACGTATCCTTCTCAATTCAGGAAACAATGGGAATCACTGGCTGTCGATGGAAATGACCGGTCGTGTCAGCAACCGGGATGCGATTGGAACCCAGGTCAAGCTCACCACGGAATCAGGACGCGTCCTGTACAACCTGGTTTCGCCCAGTGTGGGTTTCATGTCGACCAGCGATCGCCGCTTACACTTTGGCCTGGGCAGCGAGACGGGGATCAAGTCTGTCGAAATACAGTGGCCACGGGGGACAGTCCAGCAGTTGACCAATATCAGGGCGGATCAGATCCTCAAGATCGAAGAACCCGTCAATCCAACACATGATGGGTCACGTAGGTAGACTGCACAGGAACCCCGCCATTCACTTTCACCCGGATTAGAACCTGGAAGTAAGGGGGAAGGTTAATGGCATTTTTGGTGCGGGCTACGTTGAGGTGAGAGATCAGATCTGCCACGCATTCAGGCCTGACTACGTACTCTGCAGCGGCCTGTGTGCCGTAGGTGGTGATACCGGCTAGCATCAAAAGTCGGGTCTGGGGATCCAACCCTTTCAGCAGACTGATCACCGCATAATCCTCGGACACCTGACTGCGGGACCGGCCTTCCTGTTTGACCAGGTAGGACTTCTGTTCACCAGGCTTGGGTTTGAGGTTAATAATCCCGAACTCCGGTCTTCCCGAAGCCGACTTGACATTCCGAAAGACAAACTGCTGTTCCTGAGGCAAGTCTCGCAGCAAAAGATTCTCGGCAGGCGAGCCGAGGAAAATGAAGTTTTCCGACTTCAAATCTTCCCAGGTCAGTAACAAGCTCCTCTTTACTCGCAATGACCGACCAAACTTTCCAAAAAATTCAGCCAGGACGTGCACGCTCATTACTTCGCCCACTCCCGTATAATGTTGGGTAATGACTTTGTCGCGGATTGTCGATGACAACGGCTGCATCGGTTGAGTCATTTCGGGTCTAGTGTCGACCGAGTCGAGAGGAGTCAGCAACTTCATACCACTTTCAGGAGTACCCTCGAACAAGGTGTTACTGTAGGCCACGAGTATTGGTTCCGGGGTTTGCAGGAAATCCTGCCAGAAGGGACGGAAGATCCTCATCTCAACAGGATCAGCTTTCGGCGCGGGCAGCATCACCCGTGCCCCCTTGCCCCGTACATAGAAGAAGAGCGTTGAGGCCAGAAGCGCAACGCAAAGCAAACTCAACACCAGGATAAGACGGCGCTCACGCTTAACAGCTGCTGGTTCTCTTGATTCCGTGGTTGTCTTCTTTTCTTCCCCCGATATTATGGCAGGCTGGGTAGGAACGGTCTCCATGCTGGGCACTTCGGAGCCTTTTATGCCTGGGGGCTTCAAATAGGAAAAAGAGGGGGAATAGTGACCTTTGGGCAATTCGATCAGAATTGCATCCTCTTTTCCTTCGGTAAGGTAGTATTCCTGGACTTTAGAACGCAATCTTCCTGCTTGGACCCGAACCACCGAATCAATCCGAGGGTCGAATGTCCCGTCCCGTCCAAAAACCTCAGTCGCTATAGTATATTCTTTGAGCTGATTTTCCTGTTTGTCGACTGCCTTGGTTACGACAAATTGGAGGAATGACCTCAGACTCTCCGACCCATGAAGGCTCCCGCTGTGCAGGATCCTCTCCAATTGCTGGAGAATCTCCGCTCGTGAAGGGATTTGTACCTGTAACATGTCGGGAATTGGATGTTACAACAAACAATGAAAACCCATGGGATCGGGCACTTCTGAACAGTTAACCGTATCATACATCTGTTAAAGGTTCCAGAAAAGCAAGACTTTTATTTTGCCTGAGAATTGGTGCCTCTGCGATGATTAGCGACATCGGAATTGAGACGATTTGGCCCTTCAAGCTCGCTCCTCAGACAGTCTTAAACCGGAATCGGGTCTCCATTGCTTAGATAAATCCCAACACTCTTTCAAGGCGGCGGGAGTTCACTCGTCCCACGAGGTTCTTTTGCCTTAACCTATCCCTATAAAAAAAAAGAAGTAGTGTTGCTGTAGGGCTGACCTTGCCTGACTTGACCTCAGCAAAGAGCCGGCATTGTGGCCCGCGGTTAGGCTCTTGTCCATAGATACTAATTCTCGTAGTTTCGCTCTGGAATTTCGGAAGAATTCAACTCCAACCACTAGCACTTAGTTCATTTTAACAGTCTTTAACAAATCTTAACATGCCCGTAATGATCACGATTCCGCTACTGACAGGACCATGAAGCCTTATTGGCCAGTGAGGTGCAATGACAGTTTCGTGACAATTCTTCTTCACCAATTTTCCATAAAATAATAGAAAGGAGGGAGTTCAATCATGATGAGAAGATCGTCGTTGTGGTTGTTGACAGCCTGTCTTCTCCTGATCCTGGCGCCAATGGCAATGGCCCAATCCCAGTTCATCAGCGGCACGGTCGTCGATCAGACCGGTGCTGTTGTTGCAGGCGCCCAGGTGAAGGTTCTCGACCAGGCCAAGAACCTTGTCGTCCGCGAACTGACAACCGACAGTAGCGGTCGTTTCCAGGCATTGAGCCTGCAGCCGGGAAAGTACTTGATCACCGTCGAAATGTCGGGTTTCAAGAAATCCGAAAACCAGGTCAACTTGGATGTTAACACCAAGTTGGACATTGGGCAGATCAAGCTTGAGATTGGCGAAGTGACGGCGGAAGTAGAGGTTTCCGCTTCCACCCCGCTGGTCCAGACCAGCAGCATGGAGAAAGCCTTTCTGGTGGAACCCAACCAGATCCAGCAATTGCCCATGAACGGCCGCGACTGGGTGGCCTTGATGAGCACTGTCCCGGGCATGGTCAGTAGCGACCAGGATCGTTTTTCGATTGCCTTCAATGATGTCAGCGGTGTCCACGTCACTGGCGGTCGTGGCTCGCAGAACAATTTTTACCTGGATGGTTCGCCCAACCTGGACGTGGGCGACAATCAATCTCAGTACAGTCAGCCCAGCATAGAGTCCATTGCCGAGTTCAAAGTCCAGCAGAGCAGTTATAACGCTGAGTATGGCCGCAATTCCGGCATGGTGGTGGCCGTCCAAAGCAAGTCGGGAAGCTCCACTTACCACGGCACGGCGTATGAATTCCTGCGCAACGATTGGTTGGACGCCAGGTATCCAATGGATCAGGAAAAAAGCTCCCTGCGTTATAACCTGTTTGGGGGCAACGTGGGTGGTTGGCTCCCAATTCCGAAGGTGTCCACCAAAGATAAGAAGAAGCTGTTCTTCTTCCTCAACATTGAAATAACCCGTAGGACTCAGACTCCTGCCGGGCAGAACTTTGTCGATATCCCCGGCCCGAAAACGTTGCTGAATGGCGATTTCTCGGATTTCATCACCAGCAACAAGATGCCCTATGCCCCTCAATTCAATGTTGGGACCGTCTTTCAACCGGGGACGCTTAAATATGACAGTTCCGGCAACATTATTGACGGAACTCCCTACCCCAACAACATTGTTCCGCCTTCTCAATGGTACCCTCAGACGGCCAGCTATATGAATCTGTTTACGGGTATAAAAGATTACCAGAGTTTCCCAGCTGCTCCGGCTCCGGGCCTGGTGCGCTGGACCTTCAATAACCCCTACAAGGTTCATAAGAATCAGAAGCTGCTGAGAGTGGATTACAACTTGAGCAACAAAACAACCACCTTCTTCCGCTGGGTGGACGACGACCAGACAGAGTACCAGTCTGGCGCCATCTGGGGCTGGAACTCCTACGGTCCCCAGTTGCCCTTTGCCAAGATGCAGCGGCCCAAGCCGGGCAGTTCCTGGTCGTGGAACATTATCAACACCCTCAGCTCCACCCTGGCCAGCGAGACCATTTTGTCATACAACCATCAGCACCAAAGCCTGGATCCCAGCGACCAGAATGGCAACCGCGATGCGCTGGGCGCAAATTTCACCCAGCTTTACCCAATGACCAACGTTGCCAATTATCTGTCGGATTTCCAGGCGCCAGCAGGAAACGGAATCCCCGGCATGACACTGGCGTGGGGTGACCCAGGGTGGCATAATGATGGAAAGGACTATGCCCTTACGGAGAACCTCTCCTGGGTGAAGAAGTCACACACCATGAAATTTGGGTTTTACTACAACCGCGATAACAAGAAGCAGACTGCAACCTGGGGACAAGAGGGCGAAATTGACTTCTTTGGCGGGAAGACAAACCCCGGGGATACGGGTGCAGGTCTGGCCAATCTACTGTTAGGCAACCTCAACCATTACGGTCAACCTGCCCAGTCAGTTTATCCTTACTTCCGGTTCCAGTCCTGGGAGGGTTATGCCCAGGATAGCTGGAAGGTCAACCGTAAACTGACTTTGGAATATGGTCTTCGTTTTCAGCACACTACGCCCACTTACACATACACTCGTGAAGGAACAGTTGGCGGCGAAGGGACCTTCAAACTCTATATGCCGGACATCGGCAAGTGGTCGGCTGCCACGGCTCCACAGATCAACACGACCAATGGAACGGTAATCGGGGACATCTACCAGGAATATCTTAAGAACGGGTTGATTTGCGACCCTTGTGATGGTGTGGATCGTGGATTTGCCCCAGCCAAGAATTTCGTCTCTCCTCGTTTCGGCTTTGCCTATGACATCTTTGGGGACGGCAAAATGGCCATCCGAGGCGGGTTTGGGCAGTATGTTGAGCGTCTGCGCCAGAACAACTTCAACTTTGGCGCGGGCGGCAACTTCCCGAATAACGGTGGATTCAGTGCCGACAATATCCATGCCAGTCAAATCGTCCCCGGTCCCGCTCCGAACTACGTCTATGCGAGCGACACCATTCAGCCTCAAGGCTTCACCGTTTTCCCGGTCAACAACACTATGCCGACGATCTACTCCTGGAACTTCGGCATTCAGAGAGAGATGGGCCACAGCTTCGTTCTGGATGCCTCTTATGTTGGAAACCACGGCATTCACCTGATGGTTCAGCGCTTTGTGAATGGGACGGAGGCCGGATATTATCTCCAGAATCCCAACGCGCTTCCCTCCGTTAACTATTTCAGTAATGCTCTGCGTCCCTTCCTCGGTTATGGCCAGATTACCGCCGTCGAAACCTCCGGTTCATCCTCCTACAATGCCATGCTGGTACGACTAAACCGGCGGTTCAGCAAAGGGTTTTCGTTCAACGTTAACTATACCTGGTCCAAGACCATGGATCTTGTGGACAATGATAGTGACGGTTCCGGTAGCGGCTCTAGCAGCTTTACCAATCCTTTGAACATGAGGCTGAATTGGGGGCCCGCCGGCTACGATGCTACCCACACCTTCACTATTGACTACGTCTACCAGACCCCCAACGTGAAAGGGCGGTTCGACAACGCAATCGGTCGCATAATCCTCAACGGCTGGCAGATCAGCGGCATCACTCACTACCAGTCAGGATTCCCGCTCTCCGTGACCTGCAATGGAGATCTGAAAGGAATTGATGCAGGGCAGCAGTACTGTAACGTGGTTGGAGATGCTACGGCTGGGCAGTCCAAGAATCATTGGCTTAATCCAGACGCTTTCCAGCGCCCGCTGGATGGTCAGTACGGTAATGGTCACAGGAATGATGTGAGGGGTCCAGGCTATGGAAACTGGGATGCATCTGTGGCCAAGAATTTCCGGATCACAGAGAGCATGAACTTCAAGCTCAGTTGCGATGCGTTCAACATCTGGAATAATGCTGAAGTCTGGGGCACGAACATCGGTTGGGGTTCTGACAACCCAGGTGGAGGGATCAACTCTTCGACCAAGGGTACATTTGGAACCATCACTTCGTTCAAGCCTCAAAGAATCCTGCAAATAGGATTCAAGTTCACGTTCTAGCTGA
>DATKMG010000768.1:0-24462 GCA_035541995.1 Terriglobia bacterium | reverse complement strand
GTCCCTTGGCCGGGCTGGGCTCCATCATTGATGACGGCATACACGATAAAGGGGTTGGTTCCTGCGGTCTTGGTAATGCGGGCGAATCCTTGTGCGGTTCCCGTGGCGTATTGGGAAAGGGGCAATTTGCCTTAAGCTGCCAGAGGATTGTCCCCAATATTCCCCCTTAGAAACCTGAAGCTGTGAAAAAATGCGCCGGGTCGGGGGACCCGGCCTACACCGCTTCCACAGAACCTTTGGAATGAATGTAGGCCGTTGAGGCTTTCTCAAAGCCTCAACCTCACACGGCGTTATTCGGGAATTCGGAATTTTTCCACAGGTTCCCTTTTCTAAGGGGGAATGAATGCCTGGATCCTCACGTCCATTCATGATCCTGTCGTATCCACCCTATCCCTGGAACCTCACACCTGCTACCTGACGCCTACTTAAAGTTCTCCACCCACGTCGGGTTGCTCCGAGAAGGGGCTCGCAGGGTGGCATTGGTCACTTGCCCCCCCACTTGAAACTGATCCATTACAGTCTCCTTCAGAAATTGATCCGGACCGCCACCTGGACAGTCCTTGGCATCCGATCACCATTGCCGAAGATTCGTCCGAACGTGCTCGGATCACTGACGTCAGACCAGGGATCGCCTCTTCCCGCGCGGTTTAAGATGTTGAAAATGTCCGCGCGGATTTCAAAGTTCGCCTGCTCTCTAAACTTCAACGGCACGCGCTTGATGACCGAAAGATCTTCCGAATACCAGGCTGGCCCTCGCACATTGGGCAAGAGGCGGGGGGCATTCCCCAACCGCAAGCCCACACCGTTTTCGGTTCCCGGGGGCTGTGCAAAAGCCTCCGGATTCAAATACGGGGCACCGTCCACAGAATCAACGCTCCCGCGCCAACTGGCTTTCTGCTGGTTTGAAGGTAACAGCACGTCGCCGCGCCAGCCTGGCGGATTAAACAGGTAACTGTACGAGGAATAAGCGTAGGCGCCAGCCAAAATCTGAAGAGGGTTGCCCGAGCGATAATTGTGAATCGCACTCAAGGTCCACCCGCCCAGCAGATACCCAGCTGGCCCTGACTTTGCCCAGCGGCGATCTTTCCCAAAGGGGAGATCATAAATCCAGGTGAGCTTGAGATTCTGCGGATGATGAAACATCGTGACCGATTTTTCTCCGTTTCGATTGTAGAAATCCTGGGCATAAGAATAATAATTGCCGTTGATCGGCGTGTCGGTAGTGGCCAGCGACTTGGAAAACGTATAGGCAGCCAAAAAGCTCAGCCCCACGGAAGACCGCTTGGTGAGGGTGATTTGAAGTGCGTGATAGCTGGAATTACCATCGTTGTAATTCCTATCCCAAATCTGGTAGTACTGGGGCCACGGCCTCAATGCCTGCGCTAACGACCCGCTGAAACTGGGATAAGGCTTGGGTATCTCCGGGTGGTCTGAAATGTCGTCGTAAAGAGCGTCTCCCAGAGCCAGATACTTGGTATCGAGCTGATTTAGGTAGCCTTTCAAGGAACCGTTGACCAGCCGGGTCCCTTTGTTCCCGATGTAGTTGGCCTCGGCCACCGTGTTCCAGGGCAATTCGTACTGAATTCCAAGATTCCAGTTCTGGACATAGGGTTGGCGGATACTGTTGGCCGGCAAGTAACCGACTATACCCCCATTGAGCAGGGACGGGTCACGACTGGGCGATGTTTCAGTGTAGGGCGGATATCCCTGGTCCCACCTGAGACTTGGATCCTGGCGGAAACGGCCGGAATTGGCGGGGATCAATTTGTCGCCGTTGAATCCTGCGTCGAGATAGGTAGTGAAAAAGTACTGGAGCGGCGCACTGAAGTTGATTCCATAGCCACCCCGAACTACCACCTTCGGCTTCAAGTTCCAGGCAAACCCGACTCGCGGGCCATACTGCTTGTAATAAGTGTCCTGGTAGCTGTCCCGCCCATTGCAGCCTTCACAGTTCCCCAGGAAGGTCAGAGCGCCCAGAAATCCGTCTGCCCCCGGGTTGGGCCTGGTAGGGTCCATGCCCCCCATTCGATCCGCCACTTCCTTGAGGGGGCCGGGAATCTCCCAGCGCACCCCAAGGTTGACCGTGAGGTTGGAACTGATCTTCCAATCGTCCTGAGCGTAAAGGGCGCTGTACCAAATGCGCTGTCCCTGAAAAGTCAGAGGGATGAAAAGGTCCGCACTGTCGACCGCACCCAGAAGGAAGCTGGCGTAGGCAAATCCCGTGGAACCGGCAAATTCCGGAAGTGCAGTCTGATCGTTTCGCATATAGTAACTGCCGGCCCCGTATAGATTGCGGTCGTTGGAATGATAACGGCGAATCTCGGTTCCCACCCTGATGTTATGCGAGCGTCGAATCATAGTGAGATCATCGGCCCAGACAAAGCTCTGGTTGGGAGTGTCATAGGCGCCGCCCACCCCCATCGTGGTCCCTCCATTTAGAGTGGGACTAGGTGCCTGGAAATAGATCTTAGGAAATGTGTTTGGGCCAACTCCAGTGAGACCAATTTTGCCGGCCCAGTCTGCTCCCACAACAGAGCTGGGGGGCCCGTTAACGTTACCGAAACGGTTAAACCCGAAGCCGAAGTGGTTGAGCGTGGTGGCGCCGAGCGTCCAGTCCTCACTAAAGCGGAATATCCGTGATGGAGTTTTCTGGAGCAGCCAGGTACTGGAAGCAGGCCCTGGAATGGGGAGGAACGCATCTCCACTGTGAATGTTCCGCTCCCGCTGGCTGAAATTGAAAAACCCCGAAAGCTTGTGCTTTTCGTTAATGACATGATCCAGCTTGATCCCCCAGACGTTCAACTGGAAATTCGGACTGCCACTTACAGCCGGCATATTTCTGCGAAATGTGTTGAAAGTCGGATTGGGGGTATCAGCTAGTTCCAGGATCTTTCTGCTGACCGAACTGAACTTTTCGGTCGGGATAATGTTTCCGGGGAAAGGATCACGAATCCAGGTGCCGTCAGGAAGTTGTCTTGAAGTCGTAGGATCATAAACCTGGCCGTAAATCACATCTCGCCCCAGGGCGTCCCGTCCGACGACTGTCCCGGAATTCGAATCTCCAGTAAAGTTCGGATCCAGCAGCTTCGAGAAGTCACCTGCTTTAAAGGCAGGCAGTGGGACGGTCGCGTTTGTCGAACTCCAATTGAGCGATTTCCGGCGATCTCCCTCATAAGAGACAAAGAAGTGGGTACGGTCCTTCTTGATTGGGCCTCCAATGGTTCCACCGAAAGAATTATCCTTATATGAAAGCCTTTCGAGATTATTGGCGTTCTCCGCCCAGCTATTGGCTCGCAGCCAGTTGTCGCGATGGAACCAGTACGCAGTCCCATGAATGTTGTTGGTTCCTGATTTCATCAGGAAATTGGCCACCGCTGTCTGGGTGGCCCCGTACTGGGCAGACAGGTTGCCAGTCTGCAGCTTGAAATCCGAGGTCGCATCCACACTGGGGCTCATCTCATTGTTGCTGCCTCCCGTGAGGTCGAAGCGGCCCAAAGTAATGCCATCGATTAGAATTTCGTGGCTGTAACCTTGGCCTCCATTGATGGACCCCAGGAAGGTCCCGCCCTCGGTTCCCGGCATGGCGGCGAAGATGAAATTCTGCAACTGGCGCATGCCGTCATCGACCAGAATCGGCCAGGTGTGGAATTCCTTGTCCGTGGTGTTTGTGCCGATCTCCGACGTCGATCCTTCCAGCAGCGGCGTTTCGGCCGAAACGGTAATTCTTTCCGACACCTCGCCTACGTCCAGAGTGAAATCCAACGACACGGTCGTAGCCACCGGGACCTCTACGTTGTCCCTGATCGCGGTCTTGAAACCGTCCAGAGAGGCGCTGACAGTGTATGTGCCGGGGGCAAGATAAGGAGCCCGGTACAAGCCGACGTCCGTGGAGACAGCCTTGTCTTCGACCCCGGTGGCTTTGTTGAGGATCGTCACTTCTGCATTGGGTACCACTGCGCCGCTTGCGTCTCTAATGACACCGGTGATGGCGCCGCGCTCTCCTTGAGCCCTGAGGTGCCCGGCGAGAAAAACGAGAGCAAGCAGGCTAAACGAACCCAGTCCCATCCCCCGTTTTGACCTGATATTCATAGTGACCTGGCTCCATCCAGGTGGTCAATGGGTCATGCATAAGCGGATGCAACCAAACCAGCTATATCTCTATTCCTCCCGTGAGGAAGACCAGTGGGCTTCCACTTAATTCCCCCTTTTTAAGAGGGGATCACTTTCCTGATTGACTCGTCACTCGCCACTCGTCACTTACCTGAAGTTCTCCACCAGCATCAGGTTGCTGCGCTCCCATCCATTTCCTTGAGTAACCAGGAACCAATCCTCATCGGCGGATACCGTGAATCCAAACAAGACATTACCTTGGATCGGGGTGAGGAGCTTGGTTTTCCTGCTGGCCAGATCGTAATAGGACACTTTTGTATTCTTCCAATCTGGCCCTGAGAAGTAGTAGATGCCGTGCTCCTTCACATCGTAATGCCCTGCTAGAACGCCATCCAAAATCCTCGTCTCCTCCCCTCTCCCCACAGGAACCATCCAGAGTTCAGAGAAGTACCCACCTTTCAAGTAGAACAATGTCCCGCCATCCATCGATTCCAGGGGGCCAGCGCCACCCTTCCTGGTCACCTGCACAGGCTCTCCCCCTTCCACCGGCATCTTCCAGATTTGGGCATCTCCACCACGGGTCCAGTCGAAGTAGATCCATTTGCCATCCTGCGAATAGCTTGGGTTTCCTTTATTGAATGGGGTGTGGGTCAGTTGCTTCGCTTGTCCGCCTTGAGCAGGAATAGTGAAGATTTCCATCTGATCCCCTGAAGCCATCGAGAAGACAAGCTGTTTCCCATCCGGGGACCAGCGGGGGCCATTCGGCATAGGCCCGCCAAAATGGGTTAACTGCAGGGGACTGGATCCATCACTGCCGGAAATCCAGATTTCGCTGGCGCCTGAAGCGTAGGAAACATAGGCCACTTCCTTGCCGTCAGGAGAATACAGGGGTAATTCCTGCGTTTGAGAGGAGGGGAAGAATCTGGACGGAGGTGCGGGTTTCTGTTTGCCCCTTGGGATCTGGTGGCGCCAGATATTGATGTCATAAGTCACTGTTGCATAGACCAGACGGTGGTTTTCCTGAGACACCGAAGGACTGGTAGCCGAGCCTTCGCCCGAGAAGGGCAGGGGTCTCGGCTTGTCTGAGCCGGAGATCGAAACCCTCCAGAGTCCACAGTGGAGTGACTTACTGCCATAGATGAAAACCAGTTCTTTCCCATCCGGCATCCAGGCAGGGTAACGCGCCGTCCGATCCCCAAAAGTGAGTTGTTTGGGTTCAGCCCCTGGTTCAAGCCTGGCAGAGACTGGAAGCACAAAGATCTCCGACGCCCCCCCCAAAGCACGAGTGAAAGCGAGCCATCGCCCGTCGGGGGAGAAAGCGGGTTGCTCGTCCCCGCCGATTCCCTGCGGAGGGGAAGTCAACCTCCGCTTCTCACCTGTCTCCAGGGAAATCAGATAGATTGCCCTGGGCTCACCCGGAGAATCCTTACAAGCAACGACCAGCCACTTCCCACCGGGATGCCAGCCGACTCCCTCCACACCCTGGAATTCGGCCACAGGGCGTTCTCGCCCTCCGTTGGCAGGTACCAACATGACTGCCTGTTTCGAGTCATCCAACCCACGTACAAATGCAATGGACAGTCCATCCGGTGACCAGGCAGGCAAGGCGTCGTCATGTGGATCAGTAGTCAGCCGCCGAGGAGTTTCACTCCCGATCTGTTTGATGTAGATATCCCAGTTGTCTTGTTTCTCGCTATTCATGGCGAAGGCCACCTGCTTGCCATCGGGAGAAAAACTTGGCCATAATTGGAAACCCGGATCGGTTGTGAAAGGGACGGGAAGCATGGGAGCTTCTGTTATTTCATTTCTCTTCCGAAAGAACCAGAATCCGCCGCCTGCGACAACTCCGATCAGCAGGAGTGCCAATGCCCAAATCAAGAGCCGTTGCCGCTTGAGCTTTGACACTTCTGTCCCCACCGTCCCCACCTCGGTGTCGCGCTTCAGTCGCTTCAGGTCGGAGCACAGGTCCGAGGCATGCTGATAACGCAGTCCCTGATCCTTCTCCAGGCACTTCTCAACGATCCGTTCCAGTTCCGGCGGGCTGCCAGGATTGATCCTGCCGATAGCCTCCGGCTCTGCATGTAGGATCTTGTACATCGTATCGGTCCCAGTGGCCCCGCTGAAGGGCAACCGCCCTGTCGCCATGTTATAAAGCACCACGCCCAGGCTGAACAGGTCAGTCCGCTGGTCCACCTCCAGACCCAGCACCTGTTCCGGGCTCATGTAATCGACCGTCCCCATGATTACGCCCGGCGTGGTCTGAGACTCCGTACTGGCCGCGGTTCCTTCAGAGGGCGTCTCGGGAGGAATTCTCTTGGCCAACCCGAAATCCAGCACTTTCACCCGGCCTTCCGCTGTCAGCATGATGTTGGCGGGCTTGAGGTCTCGGTGAATGATCCCCTTCTTGTGGGCCGCCTCCAGCCCGTCGGCTGCCTGAATACTGATATCGAGGATCTCGGCTGTCTTTAACGATGCCCGTGCCCCCTCACCTCGCGACCCTCTCCTCCGGTCGGGAGCGAGGGAAACCTTGGCGGATTCCGGCTCTCGCCCGCGTGGAGATATTAGCCCCCGATTTTCATCATGCTCTCTCCCGCTCGGCGGGAGAGGGTGGTCCGTCTCCTGACGGACCGGGTGAGGGTGGCCGTGGCCATGAATCCGCTCCTCCAACGTCTGGCCCTCCACCAGTTCCATGGCAATCCAGTGAATGCCTTCCGATTCCCCAATCTCATGAATGGTGGCAATGTTCGGATGATTCAGAGCAGAAGCCGCCTTGGCCTCTCGCACAAACCGTCGCAACCGCTCAGGGTCCTCGGCCACATCGGCGGGCAGGACCTTGATCGCCAACTGGCGGTCCAACCGGCTGTCTCGAGCCAGGTAGACTTCTCCCATTCCCCCTTTCCCAAGCAAGGAGAGGACCTCATACGATCCCAGTCGCTGTCCTATCAGGCGGCCGCGGGCCACTGCCCGGTACGATTGTGCCACTTGCTCTAGGGCCGGGACTACAAGCCCGGCACCCTGGCTCTCGCGAACGGCCAGCAGAGCATCAACCTCAGAGCGCAGGTCGGCATCGTCAGCGCAAACCTGGTCGAGGTAAGCCTGTCGCTGGTCTTCCGCTTTATCCACGGCGACCTGATAAATGGCTTCAATTTCCTTCCAACGTTGACGATCCATGGTCATTGGTTATGATTCTAAGCCCCACAATTCCTCTGGAAGTGGTCAGGGGGTGTCCAATTCCCCCTTTGAAGCCTTCAGAGGAGGATTGGCATCTCGTTGCTCCTTTCGGAGGAAGATGCACTTCTTCCGTTTCTTTCACCAGAATCCGCCGCATCAGCCGAGCTGAGACCCGGTTCTGCCAGCTCGCGCTTTCCCAATCGATCAACCTTACAAAGACTTCGTGAATCAGCGCGGTGGTTAGCTGGATATGACGTTCGCGCTTGCCGTGCATATAGCCTTTTGCCAGGTGGTGCAATTCGCCAAAGACCAGGGAGTCAGTTTTCCAGTGCGATTGGTTGCCCTTGCTCCAGGACCAAAGTAGTTATGTGACTTGCTCTGCGGAGTCAACCCTCACCATTTGCCCCCGCAGCAAAGGGTAGGAACAGCCGAATTATATCACCAGACTAATGGGTGGGGCTTATTTTGTTACGCAGGAAAACCCCTTCCCGAGGTACAACAAACGCGCGGCTTCTTCGCCTGGTCAGATGGGCGGAGCTGATGACTGAAGAGCAGAAAGAAAGGAAGACATCCTGTCCGCGCCGACGGTCTCCAGTTCTCTCACGCCTTCTGAATTATTACGTCTCGCACGAAAGACCCAGCCGACACTCTCTGACTCATGGCGAGGCGAGCAGAAACGCGCCGTCGCCAGTGCCTTGGCCGGGCTGGGCTCCATCATTGATGACGGCATACACGATAAAGGGGTTGGTTCCTGCGGTCTTGGTAATGCGGGCGAATCCTTGTGCGGTTCCCGTGGCGTATTGGGAAAGGATAGTTCCGATCTGCATCCATCTCCTGGAGTTTAGTGTGATCGACTCGAGGGTATTTACCTTGGTTCCGCTTTCGCCATCGAACAATTCAATTTTGAAAGTCGTGCTGCTCGAGTCCAGTTCTCCGGTATTGACCAGTGCTAAGTTCGTTCGAGTCTTTTCGTTTTGTTGAAGCCCGTAGATCCAGGTACTCCCCTGACAGGTAGTTCCTTCAGGCAAACTGCCGTAGAAGAGGCCAAAATGCCCGCCTCCCCCGGGAGACGAAGTCCGGGCCATGACCGATAATCCCGACAGGTCTCCGGTTGAGACCTCGACAAACAGCGAGCCGACAAAGGCTGGACCCTTCGCGCCTATTCCAGGGATGTGTCGATCACGCAGGGCTTGAACGAAGTTGGGAAACAGCAGTTGCTCTCCCGCTCCAACTTGAATGCCAAAAGTTGCTGTTGCATCCGAAGCCTGGATGGCATCAGCGACAAAGTCACAGACCAGGGTCTTTTGACTGCCGGACCAGTTAGTCACAATCAATTCGCTCGAAAAGACTCCGCTTTCCACAATCACAGGAAGGGTCTGTCTCCTCTTTCCGACCAGTGATCCATCCGACATAGGGGGGATGAAGGAGCCGTCGGAAGTGACCTGATCGTTAATAACCGCATACGCATAGTACGGAGCCGACCCTGACACCCTTTCCACTCGGACATAACCGTTCGAGAGGGATAACCCGTTCGAGGTGAGAATTCCTGAAATCTGTTTGAAACCTCCAGGAGAAAGCGCTTCCAAAGGCAACTCTTTGGTGAATGGAGAGCTCGCATCGCCCGAAAACACCGTCAGCTTTAACGTGATGTCCCCATCAGAAGAAGAGCCGGCATTCTGAATGGCAACATTAGACCGGTCGGTGCTATTTTGACGCAGCCCGCACAGGAAAGAAGGACCTGACAAGACATTCTCCGGAGTGATCCCGTTGTAAGCCAATCCTGCCCTCCCTTCCTTGACTGGCGTAGTAATCCTGGCCGAGGCGGAAGCATCCAATAGCGAAGAGAGGCCCGTGAAGGCGATTTGCAGCGTGCCTCCTTGGTTACCTGAGGAGGGGATGGGGATACCTAGGGATCTGAGGTAACTGATTGCATCCGGTATGATCTGCTGTCTGCCTGCCTCCAGTGCTACCTGAGCGTGTCCACTGCCAGACCCAATCGCGGATGTGTAAGTGAACTCGGGCAGGCTATTCAACGACCCGTTATTGGTCAAAGTCAGTTCAGAAGTGAAAAACGAGCCATTCATCCCAGCCGATGAAAGGACAATCGGCAAGAAGATCTTCTTTGCGACAGTACCGCCATTTTGTCCCGGGGCCTCCGAAATAGTGGCGGAGCGATCACCCACGGTAACCGTTCCGGTACGCAATACGGGGCCCGGATTAGATGCCACCTGATAGGTAATCATACCGCTTCCGGTCCCGCTCTTACTGGAGTTAATGCTGATCCATCCAGGGTTGCTTGCTGCAGTCCAACTGCATCCCCCTACAGTTGAGATATTCAAGCGCCCGCTCCCTCCACTGGCCGGGAAGGACTGGCTCGTCGGAGAAACGGAGTAAGCGCAGGCCGACACAAGGAAATTCGTCGAACTACTTACCGTTCCTGCCGGAGTCGTCACTGAAATTGGACCATTCGTTGCACCATCGGGAACCATAGCCGAAATTTGCTTGTCGGTATCGACATTGAAAGAAGACGCCGCGGTTGTGTTGAACTTCACTAAGGTCGCTCCAGTGAAATTCGAGCCGGTAATCGTGACCCTGGAGCCCACCGGAGCACTGGTCGGAGAGAAACCTGAAACGGACGGTAAGGCACTTAAGGTCGTCGCTGAAGCTTCGTTTGAGAAGGGCGAGTCTCCGCTGTTGTTGCTGGCCTGAACCCGATAGGAGTAAGTTGTATTGCCGCTTAGCCCTGTGTCCGTGTAAGAGGTCGCATTAGCACCGGTCGCTGCAATCTCCCCCCATGAACCATTGGACCCGGCTTTCCGATGAAGCTTGAATGAGGATTCATCGGAGCTGTTGTCTTGCCAGGAAAGAAGAATCTGCGATGATGAAATAGCCGTAGCACTCAAGTTAGAGGGCGCGGCTGGTTCTGCTCCAGGTGTCAGGCAACTGGAGTGTTGAAAGAGATAATTATTAATCTGATCTCGCGAAAACTGGCAGAAACTGAAGTCGGTACTGATGCGGCTGTTCATGATAGAGGTTGAGCATTCCGTGTGGGGTGGATTCTCCTGATCAGGATGTGAAGCGCCGAAGTTGTGCCCCATCTCATGGGCTGTCAGAATAAACTTGGCTGGATTCCCCGTCATTTTTTGAGAAATCCCATAGCTGTATTCCTTGGTACAAACAGCCGCCCTCCAGGCAATCCCCACGGTACTGCCATCCATGTCTTTTCCGGTCCAGAGGTGTGCCAAATCGTAATCCGTGTCCGAGAACTTGGAATTCCAATAGTCCGTGAATTCCTGCAACAAGGTCGAAGGCGCCGTCGACGAATAGGGTTCAGAACTGGTCTCCCACGTATGTTGGAACACAACTTGAAGCGAGATGGAGAGTTCAGTCTGGTAGACACCCTCCACTTGATTCAGGATGTTTAGAATCTCGTTGTTAGATTCGGCTGATCCACCTAGCCCAGTCACATATTCCCAATCAGCTTCGGTGGCAATTTGGGCAACGAGGCCGTTCAGGTCGTGCTCATGCACGATGGGAGCGAGCACCTCCAGTCCCTGACTTATCTTCTCGATCATATTGACACCACAGCTCCCAAAGGCTTCCGGTTTCAGATCTGACCTCCGGTAGACAACAAATTCCGAGGGAAGCGCCGCTGCAGAGTAACGACTGAGGGGTTCGACGAAATACCAATCTTCAGGTGTCAAAATAACCCCGTCCAGGCTGTCTTCCCGCAAAGTAAACCGGGCCTGTGCTCCTTGGATGTCTTTGACCTCTCCAAGATAGGACTGCACGCCCAGGGATGCAACGCGTCTGGACTTTCCGTTGCTCATCAAAGCCTCGGCTCGGTATCGAGGTGACCGGAGGTCTCTCGGCTCGAGAGCCAAGCGCAGCTCACGGCCGCCAACTGCCAGCGATATTTCCTGATGGCTCTTAACCTGCTGAAGAATCCTCTGAATCTCAAGGCTTCGAACTTCGTAATTTGAGACAAAACGTTCGATGGGGTTTGGATAGGTCGGAGGGTTACTGGCCCCCAACACACGAGTACCGAGAAACAGAATAACTAGTACCAGAGTGAAGCACCTGAGTCCCCTTCTGAAAGTGGCTTGAAAGACCGTGAAAGAGGCGCGCAGGGCATAGCGGGCGAATAGCAGGAGCCGAAGGTGAGGGTGAGGGACTGAAGGGCACTGCTGGCCGCGTTGCCCTGGGTTGAAAATATGTCTAAGGCGGATTCCGGCCCACCACCTCTTTGTTATCCATAAATCAGGGTCTGACATGGCTGAGACCACCTCAGCTGCGATTTCTAAACCACTGTATTGGCAAACGTCCCTCCAAAGCGCCCATCAAGGTCATGGCACGGAATTGCACCAAGACCTGAGGCCAGGACTCATTCCAATCGGTAGCTAGAACCTGAAGTCGGTGGCCCATCTCAACAGGATTTGGGAGCTTAGAGCGACATGCTAGGGCATCTAAACCCATTGGTTGCTATGAGGTTCGCGAAGATGGGAAAACAAGACTCCTGAGCTTGATATTTTCACCTTCCCGTAGTCCAGGCATTGAGAAGGAATGAGTCTCCAACCTTCTCAAGACATTGAAGATTTTCTTTCGTCTCTGGCTTGCGTACTGTTTTGTATTAGTGAGACAAAAACGGTGACTCTTGCCTCTCGCTAAGATTCTTGCAGGCGTTTTTTTTTGGTTTATAATGGAACTGAGGTACCTAATAACCCATTAGCCATCTAAAGTGACCTATGAGGGGCGGAGGTGCTCATTTTTCGGAGCGCGTATGAGAAGCCAGGTTGGTGAGACAAGATGCCGGCACCTCGGGGGAGCTGTTCTCATTTGGTTGATCCTGGGGTTGCTGTCCCTTCCTGTGCCCAGAAATAGTATCGCACAAGAGAATTCGCCCAAGGTGGACCAGCCAGAGTCCAAAGGCGGCACCCCTTCCATCAAAATTAACGTTGACCTGGTGTTAGTTAACGCGACGGTGACAGACATTAACAACCGCTTTGTGACTGGCCTCGAAAAGGAACACTTCCAGATTTTCGAGGATAAAGTAGAGCAGCAGATTTCTCAGTTCAGTAATGAGGATGTGCCAACCTCGATTGGTCTGCTTTTCGATGTCAGCAGTAGCATGACGGACAAGATCTCCCGATCCCGCGATGCTGCGGTGGCCTTCTTGAAGACCAGCAACCCAGATGACGAGTTCCTTCTATTAACGTTCGCCGATCGTCCCAAGATTGACGAAGAGTTCACCACTGATGTCAACGAGATCCAAAATCGCCTGGTCTACAAGAACGCCAAAGGTTGCACGACTCTGTACGACGCTGTCTACTTGGCACTGGAAAAGATGAAACTCGCACACAATCCCAAGAAAGCGATCCTTGTGATTACTGATGGCGAGGACACTTGCAGCCGTTACTCGCTGTTGAATGTTCGAAATGCCGTCAAAGAGTCCGATGTTCAGATTTATGCCATTGGAATTGTCAATTCCTACTACTCTGACCTGAGTCAAGGACGGAGCGGCAGAGCTGTCCTCGAGGAAATGGCCGAAATTACGGGGGGGAAGGCCTACTTCCCGAATTCGGTATACGAACTGGAGGATATCTGTACGAAGATTGCCATTGAGTTGAAGAACCAGTACATCCTGGGATATTCTTCTACTAACACCGTGAGAGACGGTCGCTGGCGCAAAATCAAGGTCCGGTTGAATGCCCCTAAGGGGTTGCCTTCGCTTTCGGTACGAGCCAAGACAGGTTATTTTGGTCCTAACGGTTGATCTCGAGAGCCTGAAAATGAACCTACTGTCATATCCCGCGCCAACCTTCTCTGCGGATGATCCCAGATTAAGAGGTCTCAGCCCAATCTAATGAAATGAAAGCCACGCTCCTGTCCATTTGCGTTGTTGTTCTCCTTCTTTCGTCCCTTACTAAGGCTCAAGATCAAGATAAGGGGAAGAAGCCGAAAGAACCCGACTACACACTCAATGTCGACGTCAACCTGGTTCTGCTCCATGTAACCGTCGTTGATGAAAAGGACAATCTGATTAAGAATCTGAAGAAAAACGAATTCACGGTTTTCGAGGATAAGGTTCCGCAAGACATCTCACTGTTCAAGGAGGAGGATGCGCCGGTTTCGATAGGACTCGTGATCGACAACAGCGGAAGTATGCGTACCAAGCGCGAGAGGGTGAATCGAGCTGCTGCCACCTTCGTAAAGACATCAAATCCCCAGGATGAAGTCTTTTTGATCAATTTCAATGACCAGGTGTTCATCGATCAAGATTTCACGAGAAAGCAAGAGGATCTCTTTGACGCCCTCGACGTCGTTGACACGCGAGGCGGAACGTCTCTCTATGATGCAATTTATCTCTCCCTGGAACATATCCGGGAGGGCAAAGAGGACAAGAAGGCCCTACTCCTGATCACCGATGGAGAAGACCGGGACAGTCGGTACAAGTACGACACCGTTCTTGAGTTCGCCCGGGAATCTCAAGCCAGCATTTTCGTGGTCGGATTGTTCGACAAAGAGGGCGAACGGTCTCGCGCCCAGAAGAAAGCAGCGGCTCATTTGAAGGAACTGGCTGAAGACACCGGTGGCAAGTGGCATTTTCCGGAATCGGTCGACGAAGTGGGAGCTATCTGTACCCAGGTGGCCCACGAAATCCGCAATCAATACACCCTGGGTTACCGTCCGACCAACACCCGCAAGGATGGGACCTGGAGGACGGTCTCTGTCAAAGTAGAGAACGGAAAGAAGGTCAAGAAGATTATTGCGCGCACCAAGCGTGGTTACTATGCACCTGCCCAAGGTTAAGGCAATCTGTCGCTAGATTTTTGAATTTTCTCCCGGTTAGATTCACGTCTTTGAAGAGAATTGCCCCTACAATTCCTGTCGATTGACGTCAAATCAACAAGTCGCTGACATATGCATCCTGACTCATTGTGGGGGGTTAACTTGGAACTGTTTTCTTCCACATTCGGTTCTTGAAGAGGGCAGGCACCCTTTGCGAATGAAGATCTGAGCCAGGAATAGGTCCAGCAAACTGCCGCATGTGCACCCGACCATCAGTCGAGTCAGTACCGTTGTTCAGTTGGGCGTGGGGCTGCCAGTTTGACATTTGGCAGCAGGTCACCTACGCTACAGCTTGGACAGGCTAACGGCCGTCATGCCCGATCTCTGGCGGAATAGAACTCCGCTCCCCGCAAGGAGATGGCATCTCAACACGGAGATCCCGAATGCAGCGACGAAACTTCTTAGAAGGATTAACTGGCGGAGGATTCCTCCTGGCTTCACAGGCCGTTCTAGGGAGTGAGACTGCCAGCAAAGGAGAACACGAGATGGAAGCAGAGGACTCAGTTCAGCGTCGGCGCCGGCTGTACCAATTGCTGGGAGACTTACCTCCCCGAGAAAGAAAAAGCAGCGCAGAAGTGTTGTCCAAAACCGAAAAGGAGGGTTTCGTCCTCGAAAAACTAGTGCTTGATTTGAATGGGCTTGAGCCCGTGCCTGCTTACTTTATCCGTCCCCAAGCCTCTCGGGAAAGAGCTCCAGCAATTCTTTACAACCACTGGCATGGAGGTATGTATCACCTCGGAAAGGACCAACTCCTTTGGGTGAACCCCGAATCCAAATTGCCTTCCTACGCGCAGGTCTTTGCCGAGCAAGGATATTGCGCTCTCTGCATTGATCACTGGGCCTTTGGTGAGCGTTCAACGCGCACGGAACTGGACTTGTTCAAGGAAATGCTCTGGAAGGGACAAGTTCTCTGGGGGATGATGGTCTATGATTCCCTGCGGGCCCTTGACTATCTGCAAAGCCGTCCGGAAGTCGATCCCAAACGCATAGCCACGCTGGGCATGTCCATGGGAAGCACAATGGCGTGGTGGCTGGCAGCCCTCGATGATAGGATCAAAGTGTGCGTCGATATTTGCTGCCTTACCGACTTTCAAGCCTTGCTGGAAACAAACGGGTTGAAAGGTCATGGGGTCTACTATTTCGTCCCTTCCCTTCTGAAATACTTCACGACTTCACAAATCAATGCTTTGATCGCCCCCCGCGCGCACCTTGGTCTGGCCGGCAACAATGATCCTCTGACTCCTCCATCCGGGTTGGACCGGATTGACCGGGAATTGAAGAGTGTCTACCAGAAAATGGGAAAATCGGATCATTGGAAGTTGCTTCGCTATGATGTCGGTCATGAAGAAACCCCGGAAATGCGGGGAGAAATCATTGCATTCTTAAAGGAGTATCTGTGAAGCATGAAGGGTAATTCTCCAGTTCAACAAATAGCTGAACTTCCAACAAATTCACAATACGATGAACCCGCGGAGTCAATGCTATGAAGAGTCGAGGGTGGTTAATCAGCCTGATCCTGCTTGTGGTGGTCCTGGGATTCCTTAACTCAGCTGTTGCGCTATGGGTGGACTGGTTGTGGTTCCAAGAATTGGGATACCCTGTTTTATTTACTAAGAGCTTGGCTGCCCAAATCGGGCTGTTTAGCGTTTCTGGTTTTATATTCTTTTTACTGGTCTATTGCAATGCGCAAGCTGCCCGGCGGCTGGCACTGCAACACAGCCAGATATACTACGAGAACATCATTGATCTTCCCCAGTTGGAAGGTATACGCCGTTTTATTAGATTGATCCTGCTGGGAATCACACTGTTCCTTGCCTATCTCGTCGCGGGTTGGGTGAGCGATAGCTGGCAGGAATATTTGAAGTTTAGCCATTCCCTCCCCTTCAACATTCAAGATCCCCTGTTTCAACGGGACGTGAGCTTTTACATGTTCCAACTTCCTTTTTATCGCCTGGTCTGTCAATTCGGGTTTCTCACGCTGTTCTTGATTTTCCTGACTACCCTCCTGGTTTATTTAGTCGAAGGGGGTTTCTGGATAACTCGTCGGGGACCTCGCCTGGCACGGTCGGCCCGGATTCACCTGTCTGCCGTAGCCGGACTGTTCCTGGTTGTACTCAGTCTGAAATACCGGCTGGATATTTTTGATTTGCTGTTTTCCAACCGGGGTATTGTCTATGGAGCAAGTTACACGGACATTAGAGCAGAATTGCCGGCCCTTTGGGCTCTGGTGGGAGCAAGCCTCCTGTCCGCCGTCCTGGTTTTCCTGAGTGCTTTCCGCCGGACATATAAGCTGGCCATTGGCGGTGTCGCACTAATTATCCTCATTTCGATGGGAGGCAGAGGCATATACCCCGAATTCGTGCAACGGTTCGAAGTGGCCCCGAATGAAATTAACAGGGAGAAGCCTTATATCAACTTGGGGATCAAGTTTACCCGGATGGCCTATGGGATTGATCAGGTCCAAGAAGAGGAGTTTCCAGTACAGGAGAACTTGAATCAGGAGGTTCTGAAGAGAAATGAGCTCACCCTGCAGAATATCCGGCTTTGGGACCACAGGCCTCTGCTCCGCACTTACGAACAGCTCCAAGTCATTCGTCCTTACTACGATTTCGTAGATGTGGACAATGATCGCTACATGATTGGTGGGAAATACCGCCAGGTGAGCCTTTCCCCCCGGGAAATCTCCTCCAGCAAATTGCCCAGCCGGATTTGGATCAATGAACATCTGACTTATACACACGGATACGGACTCTGTCTGGGACCCGTCAACCAAATCAGCCGGGAGGGCTTGCCCGAACTGATGATCAAAGACATTCCTCCCACCGCCAGCGAGAACATCAAGGTAACTCGCCCCCAGATCTACTATGGTGAGATCACAGACTCCTACTGCTTTGTGAATACCCGCTCCAAGGAGTTCGACTATCCTTCAGGAGATGAGAATGTTTACACCGAATACCGCGGAAGCGGAGGAATTCCGGTCAAGAGCATTTTCCGCAAGATCCTCTTCGGACTCCGATTTAAGGAGTTGAAGATCATTTTGTCGGGAGATATTCATCAGGGAAGCCGGCTCATGTTCGACCGCACTATTTCCCAGAGGGTCCGCAAGCTCCTGCCATTTCTGCGATATGATCGCGATCCTTATATGGTCGTCTCGGACAGTGGCCAGCTTTACTGGGTGATAGATGGGTACACAACTGGTGATAATTTCCCCTATTCCCTGCCGACTCCGGAAGTGGGAAATTATATCCGTAATTCAGTGAAAGTTACGATAGACGCCTACAACGGGACCGTCCGGTTCTACGTGAGTGATCCGAAAGATCCAATTATCAAGGTCTATGCCGAAATCTTTCCCGGGGTTTTTCAACCCATCCAGGCCATGCCCAAGGATTTGAGGCAGCACTTGCGCTACCCTGAAGACCTGTTCACAATCCAGGCTGGAATCTATGCAACTTACCACATGACCGACCCTCAGGTCTTCTACAACAAGGAGGATCTGTGGCGCATGCCGGCTTTGTCCATGGTCGATGGCGAAAATGTGGTCGAGCCATATTACACGATCATGAAGCTTAACACCAAGGATGCTAAGGAAGAATTCATCCTGATGACGCCGTTCACCCCAGCCCGGCGTGAAAATATGATTGCCTGGATGGCCGCTCGATGTGATGAGCCCAACTATGGAAAACTCATTGTCTACAATTTCCCTAAGCAACGGCTAATCTACGGACCGACTCAAATCGTCAGCCGGATCAACCAGGATACCCAAATATCTCAGCAGCTCACATTGTGGAACCAAAAGGGGTCCCAGGTGATCAACGGCAGCCTGCTGGTTGTCCCGGTTGAGGAATCGATCCTCTACATCCAGCCGCTTTACCTTGCCTCTGAGCAAGCTGGAAGCCTGCCCGAATTGAAGAGGATTATTCTGGCTTATGGAAGCACAATCGCCATGGAGGAAAACCTGGACCTCTGTCTCTTCCGCATATTCGGCAGGTCTGCCCCCAGGGAGGAGAGCAGTCCCCAGCTCGCGGGCAAGGGGGCTTCATTGGACGCGTCGCTGAATGGTCTGCTGGAGGAGGCACGCAAGCATTACCAGAATGCCCAATCCAGGCTCCGTCAAGGAGATTGGGCTGGCTATGGCGAAGAAATCCGCAAATTGGGCGAGACCCTGGAAGCAGTGAAAGAAAAGACGAAGTAAAATGTATAGAGTTGGGACGGTGCATACCGTGCAGGCTAAGCGGCTCTACTCGAGGAGCCGGCGACAGGCAGGCGAACTCGTGTTAAGACATTTTCCCGGAAGGGTTGGAACATGCTAAGGAACCTTTCACTTCCAGCAAAGGTGACGGTGTTGCTATCACTTGTTGTCTTTGTGGTCATCTTTGCGGTGACCTATTTGACGAACACCTTCTCCGCGGAGGTGATCATCAGCGATTTAAAAAAGAGCTCCTGGGAGGCCGCTGAAGAAATTGCCAAGGACAAGGACGTGGCGGGGAAACCACAACTTCCCCCGACGAATGAACTCGAATCAGCACTACTGGAAGCCAAGGAAATCAATCAAAACCTGACGGAGATTACTATCTTCCAAACCAACGGGAGTATGCCCGGGAATGTGCCCGAGTGTGTGGGAACTACCGCTTCCAGCTGCAATGACGTTTCGATTTCGGACGAAGTTAATCAATGCTTTAAAACCAAGAAGACCCTGGCAAGTCAGATCGATGAAAAGCAGAAGGAATTCTCGGTCGTGGCTCCCATCTTCTATTATCAGCATACAGATGAAAAAGAGAAACGACCGGCTGTACTGCCTCCCGTCATTCAGCACGGCAAGAAATCCAACATCGGTCCAGCACCTCCCCCGAAACTGCTGGGCTGTGTCCGGCTGATCACCTCGTTCAAGCAGGCAGAAACGATCTCGCGGAAGAACCGGAGTGTGGTCCTGATATTTGCGCCCGCCTCAGTGCTTCTATTGATTCTGTTGCTCAATGTTCTTTTCCGCTTCACCATTCACAAACCTGTCAAGACCATCCAAGCTGCCATGGCGAAAGCCGAAGCCGGAGATCTCGATGCCGAAGTGAGCCTGAAGTCCAGGGATGAGCTGGGGCTGATCTCAGCCAGCTACAACCGGATGTTGAAACAAATTCGGGAAGCTACCGCCGAACGCATTGGGTTGATTGAGAAAATCAACAACTTCAACGTCGAACTCAAATCCCAAGTGGAGCAAGCTACCGCGGAGCTCACCAAACGCAATCGGGAACTGAGAGATTTGAATGAAAAACTGTTTAAGACGCAATTGGAATTGTTCCATCTGGAGCGATTGGCCGTGGCGGGCCAGCTAACGGCGACCTTCGCCCATGAAGTCGGGACCCCATTGAACCTGATTTCCGGACACGTCCAACTGCTCATGGAATCGTTCAGCGACAACGATGTATTTCTCCGGAAGTTGACTCTCATCCAATCGCAGATCAACCGGCTCAGTGAGATTGTTCGCCGTCTCCTGGATGCCACACGACGCCCCAAGCTGGATCTTGCTCCAGTCGACCTGAACCAATTGATCAGGGATGTGAGTGCATTGATCCGCCCTACTTTGGGGAGTCGCAAGATCGAGTGCATTGAGCATCTGGATGGGAATATAGCTCATGTTCTGGCCGATCGGAAACAGTTGGAGCAGGTCTTGCTCAATCTCATCAACAACAGTATTGATGCCATGCCCATGGGGGGAAAACTGGTTCTGGAAACCTTGCTGGGCGGAGATGACCGGGTGATCATTCAGGTGACTGACAACGGAACCGGCATTGAAACCGAAAACCTGACTAAGCTCTTTCAGCCCATGTTCACTACGAAGGATATTGGCCGGGGTACGGGACTAGGCCTGTCCATTTGTAAAGCTATTGTCAAGGAGCATGGGGGGGAGATTGAAGTGATCACCACAATGAATGAGGGCACAACGTTTCGTATCCTGCTTTCGTCTGCCCCCTCATTGTTGGAGGGTGAATCAGCAAATCTGGAAGGAGCCATGGTCTCTGAGTCTTGACTCATTGCTTGTATCCTTGGCTCAAGTTGCGATCGGTCCTGCCTGAAGCGCCGCTGGCGGCTGTAAAATCTTGCTTTTATGCAGAATATTCTGGTCGTAGACGACGACAAGCTAACTTGCGATTTCATTGCTGAAATCCTGGAGGAATTCAGAGTACACGTCCGCTCCACCCAGGATCCCCAGAGCGCCATCAACCTGGCAAAAGAGCAATCCTTCGATCTTGTTATCAGTGACATCAATCTGCAGAACCGGCTCACCGGACTCGACGTGTTAAAGAATTTCAAACAGCAGATGCCCGGGGCGGAAGTCATTTTAATCAGTGGCTTCGGGACGCTAGAAACTGCCATTGACGCAGTCCGTGAAGGGGCTTTTGATTACATCAGCAAGCCCTTTAATATCAATCAGGTAAAGGCAGTGGTAAAACGGGCCCTTGAAAAGAAGCAATTGCTTTCAGAAAACCAACGCCTGCGAAGCCAGTTGCTGGGAATTCAGCCCTCTACGAGCTTGGTGGGAAGTAGCCCTACAATGCTGGATGTGTACAAGTCAATAGCCAGCGTAGCCAGCTCCAAGTCGACTGTGTTGATCTACGGTGAAAGTGGGACCGGAAAAGAACTGGTCGCCAAACAGATTCATTTCAACAGCCCCCGGAAAACAAAGGCCTTTCTGGCCGTGAACTGCGGGGCGTTGGCGGAAACCCTCCTCGAAAGCGAGTTGTTCGGCTACGAAAAGGGCGCTTTTACTGGAGCCAATACGGATAAGATCGGTCTGTTTGAAGAAGCTCACGGAGGAAGTCTGTTTCTAGACGAGATCGGGGAGACCACTCCCGCTATGCAAGTCAAGTTGCTGAGAGTGCTTCAAGAACAGGAAATCAAAAGAGTGGGCGGGGTAAAGAACATTCGAGTCGATGTCCGGTTAATTGCGGCTACCAATCGGAATCTGGAGGACCTGGTCAAGGATGGGAAGTTCCGGGAGGACTTGCTCTACCGGCTGAGCGTGATCACAATCAATGTTCCCGCCCTGAGAGAGAGGCGTGAAGATATTCCCGCTCTGATTTCGCACTTTCTTAAACGATTTTGCCCGGAGGACCAGACACGTCCGGCCATTTCACAGGCAGTACTGGATGCACTGATGAACTACTCCTGGCCTGGAAACGTCCGGGAATTGGAGCACACCATTGAACGCCTCTGTCAATTCTCACGTGGAGGCATCGTCACCTTAGAAGACCTCCCCTCGAAGATTCGAGAAAAGGAAAAGTATCAGGTGAAGAAGCTATTTGAAGCGATGCCAACTTTGGATGAACTGGGAAGGCGATACTTGATGCATGTGTTAGAAACCACCAAACACAACAAAACCCAAGCCTCTGAAATCCTCGGAATCAATCGGAGAACTCTTTACAGAATGGCAGAACGCTACGGGATTCCCTTGAAAGAAGATTAAGCCTGACAATCTGCCACACTTGACAAAATGCCACACTTCCCCATCCGATTGATATTAAAAAGCTTAATCTAATAAGCTGATCCCCGCTTCAAACGTGTCTCAACTGGCCGGTGTTAACTAGCTGGATTGGCTTTTCTAATTTGCTGCTTAAAATATTTAAAATACTTAACTTATGAGGTTTGAGTACAACTTTGTACGTTTGGAGCATAACCTGCTCGTAATATAGGTGTGATTTGACAACTTCCAATAAGGATTTGCCCGTCCTAACAACTTGGGCCAAACCCCTAACTCAAAAGAGGAGGATTTTTAAATGAAGAAGTTGCTTTCAATTCTGTTCGCCGCGATGATTGGCCTTTCGCTGAGCATGGCCACGTTTGCTCAGACCGACACGACGAAGACCAAGAAGACTAAGTCAACGTCAACGAAGACCCACAAGACCAAGACTAAGAAATCTACAGAGAAGGCTGCGCCTGCCGAGACGAAGTAACCTCGCGGTTCACGTACTGCATTGCAGTTGGGATTTTAGGATTTGCCAGCTACCCCCCCCCGGGGGGAAGCTGGCTTTTTTTTTGTGTCTTGACTTGCCCCTTCATGGCGATGTCCGGTCCCCATGAATATTTCTCTATTTGGAAGCTCGCCCAAGTGTCTATAATGAGTGATGCATTGGAGGCATGATTTATGCTTGGACAAATTGGCGTCCCTGAGTTGCTTATCATTCTGGTTGTTGCCCTGTTGATCTTCGGACCCAGCAAGCTCCCATCGTTGGGGAAGTCGCTTGGTGAAGGAATTACCTCATTCAAGAAGGGACTAAGCGGCCAAAGCGGAGACGAGGAAGAAGAGAAAGACAAAGGTGAGAGCCCGAAGGGAAAATGACGGAAGTCTTGAGTGCGTCAAGCTCACGGTTCAATCTTCAAGCGGCCTTCCTCAATTCACCAAGTGATGGACGACCGCGTCGGCAAATTGAAGTGTAGTAGCAGTTCCTCCCACATCCGAAGTCAGCACTTTGCCTTCACTATAGACAGCCAGGATAGCCCGCACAATCCGATTGGCTTTTTCTGTTTCCCCCAAATGCTGAAACATCAGAACGGCGGACAGGAGCATAGCGGTCGGATTGGCAATGTTTTTTCCGGCAATGCTGGGCGCACTCCCGTGGACAGCCTCGAAAACAGCGCAATCGTCGCCGAGATTGGCTCCCGGGACCAACCCTAATCCCCCCACAAGGCCCGCTCCCAAATCGCTGACGATATCTCCGTACAGGTTCTCCAATAACATCACATCGAATTTCAGCGGATCCAGGACCATCTGCATGCAAGTATTATCAACAATGAGTTCCTCATACTGAATTTCCGGATAAAGCTTGGCAACCTCACGGACACAGTCGAGAAAAAGCCCGTCGCTCAGCTTCATGATATTGGCTTTGTGGATCGCGGATATTTTCTTCCGGCCGCTCCGGCGGGCATACTTAAACGCAAAACGGGCAATCCGTGTTGAAGCCTCCGCAGTAATGATTTTCAGGCTTTCAACGACCCCTGGAACAACCGTGTGCTCCAAGCCCGAGTAAAGATCCTCGGTGTTTTCGCGGACCACAATTATATCCACATTCTCAAAACGAGTTTTCACCCCAGGCAGATTCTTGATCGGGCGAAAATTGGCATAGAGCTTCAGAGCCTTGCGCAATGTCACATTGACACTCGCAAATCCCTCCCCGATGGGGGTAGTGATGGGACCCTTAAGCCCTACGCGGTTCCGTTGAAGCGATTCCAGCAATTCATCGGGGAGGTACCTGCCGTATTTCTTGAAAGCTTCGGCACCGGCCTGCAAGATATCCCACTCGACTTCAATTCCCGCCGCCTGGATCACCTGGATTGTAGCGTCAGTGACTTCTGGTCCGATTCCGTCTCCGGGAATCAGCGTGATATTGTGCTTCATATTGACATGGCTCCCGCTGAGAATAGGGGGGCTATCTTAGCACATTTCCCCCGTATTGTGATCGAGCCATCTCTATGGTCGGGATGGGCGACGGGGTATGGGGAAAAGGCTCGAATTCTATGGTCCCAAAGGAACACATGTCAGAGGAAATTTCGCGCCGTACTCAAACTAGACGGTCAAAATGTCCAATCCCCAGTTGTCTCGAAGGGACACAAGAATGTAGCCGGTGGTTACGCGCAAGTGCGAATTACCGCTGCTTGCCTTAGGCCACGATTTCCCTTAACATCAAAATGCTCCCTGGTTTCTGTGACATCAGGCGAGGGAAATACGATCGAGTATGGTGCACTCAAGATTCAAAGAGAATCTTCCTTTCAGTGCTGCTCTAATTTGCCTGGCTATATTCTTAGGCTGCCCTTTCCGGGCCGAGTGTCAGAGCAGCAAAGAATCGATGTTCCTTGACGTGCCCTTGAAGGTTGACGTGGAATTTGTGACCTTGAACTTCAGCGTGCGCGACAAGGATCGACATTACGTCGACAATCTGAGGAAAGAGGACTTCCTTGTTTCCGAGGATGGCATTCCCAGACCGATTGACCATTTTGATTCCGAATCGGTCCCGTTATCGGTCGTCATTCTTCTGGATCTGAGCAACAGCACCAAAACTCAATTCAGCGAGATGAAGACAGCTTCGGCCTGCATCAACAACCTGCTTCATTCTCAAGATGAAGTTGCGGTCGTGGCTTTTTCCAATTATCCCCTGCTCATTGAAGAATTTTCCAGAAACCAAAGGTATCTTCCGCTGCTTCTGGAATCGACATTCTGGGAGTTCTCAGGAGCCACGAATATTTACGATTCAGTCTATTTGGCTTCACGAAAACTCGTGTTGGTCGGGCCTGAGAAACGTCGCGTGATTATCCTGATCTCCGATGGACAAGGGAACCGCGGCG
>DATKMG010000767.1:0-6912 GCA_035541995.1 Terriglobia bacterium | reverse complement strand
AGGTGGGTGATCTAGACAGATCAGGAACGGAGCCTTCTTTTTGATAGGCCTTGGCCAGCCCGAAGTCCAGGATCTTGACCTTGCCTTCCGGCGTGATCTTGATGTTGGCGGGTTTCAGGTCGCGGTGGATGATGCCCTTCTCGTGCGCAGCTTCGAGTCCTTCCGCAATCCGGCGGCATATGTCCAGAATGGTATCGATTTGAAGAGGCGCACCCCTGTATGCTCCCCCTGTGGGACGGACACGGGGGCCCGCCCCTATGGCAATGCGTTCGCTGAGTGTCTCCCCCTCCACCAGTTCCAGAACCAGGAAACGCTTCCCGTCAGCTTCCTCCAGTCCGTGTATGGTGGCAATGTTGGGATGATTCAAAGACGCCAGAAGCTCGGCCTCCCGCTCGAGACGTGCTACCCTCTCTGGGTCGAAACTGTATTCCGGTGGGAGCACCTTCAAGGCCACAGCCCGCCGCAGCCTGGTGTCCCGGGCCCGGTACACCTCTCCCATCCCCCCAGCACCAATCAACTCTTCCACTTCGTAGAGGCCCAGCCGCTTCCCAACTAGAGAATGGCTCGGCTGCTTAGCCACAGCCTGTGCTGCCAGATCCAGGGCGGGTATCTCTACGGCGTTTCCTGCCTTCTCGTGTGCAGCCAGCAGGGCCTCGACTTCCCGTCGCAAATCCTTATCGCCGGCGCAGGCCTGGTCGAGGTAAGCCTCACGCTGTTCAGGTTCCTGGCCCCGCGCTGCATCCAGCAGTCGGTCGATTTGCAGCAAACGCTCAGCCTGCGCGAGGGGTGGCCGGATGGCTGGGCCATCTTGCGCCGGCGTGGCCACATGGTTTGCAAGGGGTGCAGGGGTCTTGTCTTCAGTCTCTATGGGCACAGCCGCCTGGTGTGCCATTGAGGCCCACATCCGGGCAATCCAACTGGGGGAAGAAGCTGGGACCGGTCGGGGAGTATCCAGCGGCAGCCATTCGACCGGGTAGATGAACCGGTAGCCGCGACGCGCCAGGGTCTCGATGTAGCGCGGTGTGTCGGCCGAGTCGCCCAGCGCATCGCGAATCTTATTGACGGCAATGTTGATTGCGTGATCGAAGTCCACGAAGGTGTCGCCCGACCAGAGCTTCTGCTGCAACTCTTCCCGTGTCACAATCTCGTCAGGCTTCTCCAGCAGCATGCCCAGGACCTGGAAAGGCTGTTCTTGCAGCTTGATTTTGCGACCATTCTTGAACAGTTCGGCCGTGCGTAAATCGGCTTGAAATACCCCGAAGCGGATCACCCTGGGACGGACCACATTCATGGACGCCCCCTTCTGTATGGACGAGAAACAAGAAGATGCGGAGGAGGAGGGAGAAACTCGGCTGTGAACCGCAGCTATTGTATCACTCCCGCTGTGTCGGTCAATGGGTTTCCATCAGCGTGTCAACTCAAATTAGAAATGTCCGGTAGATGTAGATCGTGATCAGGAATCCAAAATTCAACGCCGCCTGAAGCAGTAGACTTACGAACAGCTTGCCGGTTGCCCGGTCCCGTGAGATGCCGTATAGTTCGGCTGAAAGCGGAGTCCTTCGATCTAGCTTTAATGAGGTGATTCATGAATCCGGCTTCCTCCTTACTGACCCTGATATTGCTGGCGCTGGTGTCATTCAATTCTCCGTGTTCGGCACAGAGCAACAATCCCAGGAAGATAACCATGCAACTCCAGGACGGTTGGCAATTCAGGGAAATGAAAAAGAGAGAATGGTACCCTGCCAAGGTGCCTGGGTGCGTCCATACCGATCTGCTCGACAATAAATTGATCGATGATCCCTTCTTTCGGGATAACGAGCAGAAGCTCCAGTGGATTGGAAAGACCGATTGGGAGTACCGGACCCAGTTCAACCTGAACACTGAATTCCTGCAGCATAAGAATATCCAGCTTGTCTTCGAGGGGCTAGACACTTATGCCATTGTGTTCTTAAACGATGCCAAGGTTCTCAGCGCCAACAATATGTTTCGCCGGTGGGAGGTTAATTGTGAAAGAGACTTGAAGGTCGGACAGAACACCCTGCACATTGTCTTTCGCTCTCCCATCAATGAAATTCTGCCGGTCCTGAAACAGTCGAAGTACCAGCTTCCGGCCTCCAACGACCAGGGGGAGAAGACCTGCCCATACACGCGTAAGGCACCGTATCACTATGGATGGGATTGGGGTCCGAGGTTGGTAACCAGCGGCATCTGGAAGCCCGTTTATCTTCAAGCCTGGGACCAAGTGGTCCTTCGGGATTTTACCATCCACCAAGACCATGTGACTCCAAGCGAGGCCAAGCTGACTGCCGAATTTCTGGTTGAGTCGGCCACGGATACTGAGGCCCGAATCACGCTGGACGAGGTTCAAGATTTACTTCCAGGGACTGAGAGGAGCGTTCACTTGAATGCCGGTGAGAATACTCTATCAATGGAGTTCAGTGTCTCTGAGCCGGATTTGTGGTGGCCAAATGGGTATGGACCTCAACCTCTCTATACCTTGAGGGCCAAGCTCTATGTAGGATCAGAATTCAGTGACCAGAAGGTGGTCCGTATTGGCTTAAGGTCTCTGGAGTTACAGCAGCAACCGGATGCTTGGGGAAAAAGCTTTGCTTTCGTCATCAATGGAGTGCCGATTTTCGCCAAGGGGGGGAACTGGATTCCCGCAGACAGCTTTGCCAATCGAGTGACGCCGGAACGCTACCGGCATCTCGTCCGATCCTGCCGTGATGCCAATATGAACATGCTTCGTGTCTGGGGAGGCGGCTACTATGAGGACGACGAGTTCTACGCTCTCTGTGATGAACTGGGTATCCTGGTCTGGCAGGACTTCATGTTCGCTTGCAGCTTATATCCCGGTGATCAAGGATTCCTGGAAAATGTGAGGCAGGAAGCCACGGATAACGTAAGACGCCTACGAAACCATCCTGCTGTAGCCATCTGGTGCGGCAACAATGAGGTCGAGACCGGGTGGGTTCATTGGGGTTGGAAGCGGAAGTTGCCTGCAGGACTCTGGGACGATTACCTTAAGTTGTTTCATCTAGTCCTGCCGGAAGTCTGTACCCGACTCGATCCTGAACGCCCTTATTGGCCCAGTTCCCCCAGTTCCAACCTGGAAGACGATCCCGATTCCCAGAAAATGGGCGATGTTCACTTCTGGGGCGTCTGGCATGCTGCCTTGCCTTTAAAAGCATATGAACAGCAATTCCCACGATTCATGAGCGAGTATGGATTTCAATCTTTTCCTGACATTAAGACCGTCCAGAGCTACACACTTACTGAGGACCGCAGCATCCAATCCCCCGTCATGATGGCCCATCAAAAGCATCCCCGCGGGAATCAACTGATTCGAGAATACCTGTTAAGGGAGTATCCCGAGCCTAAAGACTTCGAGTCATTTCTTTATGCAAGTCAGGTCTTGCAGGCTGAGGGGATCAAAATCGGAGCCGAGCACCTGCGACGAAACATGCCTCGAGTCATGGGCTCGCTTTATTGGCAGATTGATGACTGTTGGCCGGTGGCCTCCTGGTCGAGCCTCGATTACTTCGGAAATTGGAAGGCGCTCCAGTACTACGCCCGGCGCTTTTACAATGATCTCCTGGTTAGCCCACACGAAGAGAATAACCAGATTAATATTTATGTCGTTTCCGATCGGATGAAGGCAACTCATGTCACGCTTCACACGCAGCTCCTTGATTTCGGTGGGAAATCACTGATCGACGAAAGCTCTGAGATCGAAGTGTTGCCCTTGAAGAGTAAAGTCTACAAGAAGTACGACAAGACGGAATTGCTACAAAGGAAGGATGCCTCAAAGCTGGTGCTCCTATCAGAGTTGGTCGCTGACGGAAAAATTCTTTCCTCCAATTTATTTCCCTTTGCTCCTTTTAAGGAGATGGGGCTGCCTAAGGCGACTATTGAAAATCAGATTAGACAGAAAGGGAAGAATTTCGAGGTACAACTCAGTTCGAACACGTTGGCACGAACAGTTTATCTCTCCTTGAACCAAGGTGATGGGTTTTTCTCAGATAATTACTTTGACCTGTTGCCAGGCAGGAGGGTGCAGGTAGAATTCCAGCCAACCGGGACAATAACTCTGGAGAGTATCCGTCAAAACCTGAAGATCCGTTCACTCGTCGATGCGTTTTAGCTGCCGAATCGGTTCGCAGACATCGCAAACAGCGCGATGTCTGCGCCACCCACGGTTTTGGAGCACTGAATTTCCAGAGGCCAACGGATCGGCAAGAGGTAAAAGGGCTTCTCAGGATGACAGGGCCACTCTCTGGATTTGAAGGCCTTGGTCCGCCACCGACGTCCCTTACACTGCGTTTCCCTGCGCAATGATGACCATCGCCACCAGGATGACCGTGACGCCGGCAGCCAGGAATGAGACAGTGCGTGTCCCGGTCCCTTTCCATTCGCCAGTCAACCATCCCGCGATGTTACTGGCCACAATGGTGCCACCCATCAGGATTGGCCAGCCTATCACGGGGCCAGCCGAACCCAGGTAACTGGCACCAACGCCGTAGAGGAGAATCCCCCCAAACCACAAGATTCCCATTACAAGTGCGCCGAACCAATAAGTACCAGTTCCTGGTTCCCGATAACAGCTCCAGCCACTTTTGCGCATACGCCACAGGCAATAGGCCATATTCGCCAGGAAACCTGAAGAGATGGCGAGTGCCCAAATGCTCATGCTTACCATGGGGCCTGCGGCCCCGAGTTCGGCAGCGCGCCGTTGAGTTTCCCCGCTGAAGGCAAAGCTGAAGTTCAACATTGAAGAGAACAGCCCCGCCAGGATAGCAATGATGAGACCTGAGACCATTGATGGAGGGCTCGAGGATCCCGCTCCGGCAGTGGCTTGCTGTTTGCTTCGCAGGCCACCAGCCCGGGCACAGAGCGAGATACCGAGGATTAGAACCGCATTGCCAATGAGAACGATCATCCCTTGTTGCGTGGCCAAAGAACCGGGTTTAAGGATCAACAGGGGTACGAGTGACCCCACCCCTGCGATGATCCCCATCATCAAGGCCAACCCCAGACCCATGCCAAGGCGGTCCAGTCCCAGGCCAAAGAAAACCGAACCCAACCCCCAGGCGAATCCGAACCCACAAATCAAAACTAACGGCGCACCTTGGATGACTTCTCCGAGCCGCGGTGTACTCAGGACGGCCACGGCCCATGGAGCCAGCACCATGCCCACGACCGAATAAGCTAGCCAGATATGCTCCCATTTCCAGCGTTTCATGAGCTTCATGGGGAGAGCAAAAATCCCATTCGACACTCCCCCCAGTGCAGCCAATAGGATTCCGACATACTGAACTGACTCAGGCATAACTGCCGCCTCCTGCTAAATTGCGCGCGCCGCGTTCTTTGGCAATTCGCTTCAGGTATCCGCTGGCGCGGAACGCCGCCAGAGGATCCTCCGCTATTCCCTTGGACTTCCGCCATTCCCGCAAGACAGGTCGGACATCGGTGGAGAAGGCTGACCTTAGACACTCTTCCGCGTCAATCAGGTTACATTTATCCTGATGTTTGGCCAGTTCCGAGTGGTCAACCATGGCCGCCTTGGCAAATAACTCCTGAGCGATCATGGCCGTCTGGATCATTTCCTCGATCTTTCCCTTCAAGTTGTGACTCTGGTCAACCATGTAAGCGATGGTCGGATGTTTTCCAGTCTCCCACTCGTAGTACAGGATCTCATTGAAAATCCGGAAAATCTGGTAAGGATCAATGGAGCCCATTGTCAGATCATCATCTGCGTAACGGCGGTCATTGAAATGAAAACCTCCCAGCATGCCTTCGCTGAGCAACCAGGCTACAATCTGTTCGATGTTCTGTGCCTGGTAATGATGTCCTGTATCCACCAGCACACGAGCCTGGGGCCCCGCATTACGGGCCATCAGCAGTGCCATGCCCCAATCGGCGATATCCGTATGGTAGAAGGCCGGTTCAAACGGTTTATACTCGACTAACATAATTTGGCTTGGTGCAAGCCGGGCATGCACTTGCTTGAGGCAGTCTTCGAAGCAGGCTCGACGCTTCCGAATGTTAGCCGTTCCGGGGAAGTTGGACCCATCGATGAACCACAAGGAGAGGTCGCGGCTGTTGGTCTTCTTGCCGATTTCTACAGATTCGAAAATATGCTCCAACGCAGCTTGACGGACTTTCGGGTCAGGATTCCCGAGCGACCCATTCTTATAAATCTGGTCTTGAAAGACGTTGGGATTGATAGCACCAATACGGACACCATGCTTGTCAGCTTTAAGCTTGGCCTCATCGACGCTGGCAAGCCCCTGCGGGAAATCCCACAAAACGTGCACGGCTACTGATGGGCAGCAGCCGGTAAAACGATGAACCTGGCCGGCGTCGCTGAGTTTCTCTTCGATCGTCGAGGCCGCTTCCGCTTGCATAAACTTGCCGAAGCGGGTCCCGGTGTTGGCAAATCCCCAGGAAGGCAACTCAATTTGGAACTTATCGAGGGCCTTCCAGATTTGCTTTTCGTTGCGAGTTGCGGACATGAATTTCCTCCATTTATCGGTTTTATCAAATCGGGTAGGAATCCAGTGGAACTTGGATACCGGTGCTCTACAGTAGCGCCCTACATTTATAACGAATGGTGTCTGGTTTCAAAGGAAAAATGACCGAGGAGGCACTTTTGGGCGGAATCCGACATGGATCCGAGAGGTACATCCCTCATTGTTCAAGCTGATGACCAGGCGTTCAACCCCGCCCTGATGGCGAGGCGTTCCCCGCACCGTCAAAACCGGGCAGGAACAGGGATAAAGCTCACAGCGATTTTTGCTTAGTTTATCTTTTAAGGGCTGACCCCAATTATCCCCGCAGTGGGCCCAGAGCCTTTGGTCACTGACTGAGTAGTTCGGTTGCCGAAGCCATCATAAGTAAATGCGAGTCCCC